>NZ_NEIQ01000029.1:0-47108 GCF_002112765.1 Pseudomonas sp. B6(2017)
GGCACTGGTGATGTGCGTGCTGCTGATGGTGCAACTGCGCAGTTTCTCGCGCATGTTCCTGGCGTTGGCGATGGCTCCGTTCGGGCTCATCGGTGTGGTTCTGGCCATGTTGCCGACGGCAACGCCCATGGGCTTTGTCGCGCAGCTGGGGGTCATCGCCCTAGTGGGCATGATCGTGCGCAACGCGATCATCCTGATCGAGGAGGTCGACATCAACATGCGGCTCGGCCAATCCCCTTCCGAGGCTATAGTGCACGCCTCGATGCACCGGGCCCGGCCGATTTTGTTGACCGCCTGCGCCGCCATCCTCGGCATGATCCCGATTGCCCCGCAGATATTCTGGGGGCCCATGGCCTATGCAGTGATTGGTGGGCTGGCGGTTGCCACGATAGTGACCCTGACGGTCCTGCCCTGTGGCATTTCCCTGCTGCTTCAATGGGAAAACCGACCAAGACATCCACAAGAGCCTTCCTCGGATCAGGCCCATAAAGGACCAGCAATCGGTACATAAAGATTCCGCTGCTATACAAGGTGGGTCGATAATGAGCATCGCATTGCCTTGATGAGGCAATGCGATGAATATCCCACCTACAGCCGCTCTAAAATATGTCTGAGCATCATCGGGATGTACATTCTTAGATCACTGGAGTTATATCCGAAAGCGCAAGGGTAGGTATTGGCCACACCTAACCCAAAGCTGCATTTCGGACAAAACCTGCTCCTATCCAGAACTAGGTAGACTCAAAGGGGCAGTATTTCGATAAACTTTTGCAAATCAGCTCATGGGCGACTGCCGAAGTTCTTCTTAGCCTCCACTGCCAAGTCCGGCGGCAGAAAATCCTTATCCGGATTATAATTAACCTTCAGATACCGCCCCAAGTCACGTAGATCCTGCGGACTCAAGGTGCCTGCCGCTTGTTTCAAACGCAAGTTGTCTAATATGTAGTCATAGCGGCTATTATTATAATCACGTACAGATGCGTACAACTGGCGCTGAGCATCTAATACGTCAACAATATTACGAGTACCCACCTGATAACCAACTTCGGTTGCCTCCAAAGCACTCTGATTAGACACTATTGACTGTTTGCGCGCCTGAATTTGCTCAACATCAGTATTCACTGCACGATGCAGATTACGAGTACTCTCTACTACCTGACGGCGCAGACTCTCACGCTGCTGTTCGCTCTGGGTCAGACGCGAGTACGCCTCACGAACCTGCGAACTAGTGAGGCCACCACTGTAGATCGGAATATTCAGTTGTAAGCCAACACTAGTCTGCTCAACATCTCCACCATAACGCACTCCAGTCTGCGAAGGGTTAGTAAAACCAAGACTGTCATTATCGCCGTTCTGATACTTAACTACTGCGTCAAGGGTTGGTGCGTGGCCAGCCTTTCGCTGTCGCACAGTCTCTTCGGCGGCTGTCACAGCATGGTTGCTAGCTAGCAAGTTGAGGTTCTGGCGTCCCGCAGCTTCGACCCAAGCCTTAGCATCGTTGGGTGTCGGCACCTGCACCGGGAGAGTATGAACAACACCCTGAATTGCAGTGTACTGGCGATTGGTTAGAGTAACTAAGGCTTCAAACGCATCTTGCACTTGACGCTCAGCAACAATTCGGTTGGCTCGGGCCGTGTCGTAACTGGCCTGTGATTGCAAGACATCTGTCTTGTCCGAGAGGCCAACGTCAAAACGCTCATTGGATTGCTCCAATTGATGTTTAAATGCCGACTCTTCAGCCTTGGTTGAAGCAAGATTATCCTGTGCACGTAGCACCGCGAAGTAGGTCTCAGCAGTCTGTCGAATCAAGCTTTGTTCAGTGGCTGAGAGTTGAAGTGCAGCCTGCTCATTGACCGCCTCTGCGGCCTGTAGCTGAAACCAGCGATCAGCACGAAAAATCGGCTGCGCTAAGGTAGCGCTCCAAGAATTACCACTACGATTAGAAGTAACTGAAGGCTCATCAAGCTTAGTACGGGCATTCATCATCTCGGCACCAGCCGAAAGGTTGGGCAACAGCCCGGCGCGTGCCTGAGGCACGACTTCGCGACGAGCACTGTAGTCGGCGCGAGCAACCGCCAAATCTGCATTGTTATCAACCGCCTCCTGGTAGACGCTGACGAGGTCGTTATTGACTGTTGTGGGTGTGTCAGCAGCGCAGGCCGCACTACTGAATATATAAGAAACAGCCACAATCACTGAGTGTCTGCGCAACATAGAACTACCCTTGGTTATATTAATTCACTGTACTGCCAAGTATTAACAATGAGCGATCATAGCGCACTTTCTTGCATGGAGACACCTGACACTATCCAGTCCGTACGTTTGATTCTAGCGTAGTGGAGGTAAAATAATCCTGAACAGTGCATTAAGCATTCCCCGAAATCCAGCAAGACAAGCTAAGCACTCATATAGCCCACGACAGTGTTGATTTTGCTTCAAGCATAAAAATGCGCCCCATCGACACCCTGAAACCTCGCGCCCAACATCTGTGCCACGTTCGTCATCAACAAAGGGTTTGGCGAAAATAGAAGCCCCCGAAGGCCCACCACTCCTTCATGAGTCACGCAAATTTTTCTGGCCACGAATGCAGGTCGATTACACCGTTCCTCTTAAAGCGAATTCTTCACCTCAATTTTTCTCCTTTTGAGGAGAGGCTACCGGTAAGCATCTACCGACCGCTTCCTAACCCCTCTCTCTTTAGCCCCCTCCTTGCCGAAATAGAAATCTCATCAGACACTGATTTATATAGGTACATAATCGATTTGGATTTAAGGTAGCGCCACGCGTCGACTACGACCATCTGATGGTTTAATGTCTAAATCAATCGATAGGCCCCATTCATGCCGCTCAAGCCCTCCAACCAAGATCTCTCCGGCGACCTAGAGTCCTCAGCACTAGCCCTTAGACTGGGCTGCCTCCGACATTGTGAATATTGCTAACAGCCTCATCGATGCTGGAAAACTGGTGAAGCCGAAGAGCTGATCGAGGCATGCCAGAGCATTCGATTTGAAGTCGCCTGCATACGCCACGACTCATACTAAAAACTATAGACTGCGACTATTTCCACATAGGAGTCTCACAATACATCAATGATAAAAAATGAAAGCTCATGAGCTAATCATTTTCTAGTGCGCTGAATCAGCTGTTCGGCGAGGGTGTTCTCAGCTTCGAGAGGACTCCCATGAAACTGCGCCTGACAAAGAAAACACTGCTCACCAGCCTGGGGGCCATCGCCCTAATCACAGCCTTGGGCGTTCAACAGTATCAACTCTCGGTATTGCGAGGCTCGCTGGAAGGGGCTGCGGAGAAAGCTAAGCTCGATGCGCTGCTCTCGAGAATGAGTGCAAGTGATGATCGCCTGGACGCTATCGCTGGTAAACCGTTAGTCACGCAAGATGACTTCTCTGCAGCGCAGAAGGCGATCTCACACCGGATCGACGTTGCACAAGACTACGCAAAGCGTGCGCACGACCTTGTCACTGATGTCGCCCATTCAGCTGCAAACTCCAGCGAGCTCCTGGTGATCAAGGCCGATGTGGAGTCATTGAGTGGAGCAATCAAACGACTGAGCAAGCCTGAGAAACCATTCGCGACACTCGTCCCATCCAAGCCTACTAAGTCCAAACCGGCCGCTAAAGCCAAGGCACCTCCCGCCCCTCCTGAGCCCCCTCCCTTCCAGATGTTCGGCATCGAGTACAGGGGGGGAGAGAAGTTCCTATCTATTGCTCCTTCAGGAAGTACACGGCTGAGCCAGATTTACCTGGTTCGACCTGGAGACGTTGTTGCGGGAAGTCAATGGCGGCTGAAGGCGCTCAACGAAACAACTGCGACATTCGACGCATCCGGATCAACAAGAACATTGAGCCTTCAGCCTCAGCCATAGGAATCAACTATCCATGAATCTAAAGATTCTCTGCACCCTCGCCTGCTACCTGATCCCCACGGCTTATGCCGCAGCAGCACCAGTATCTGCAGGACAAGCATCACAGCTCCACTTCACCGCCGAAGGCGAATCATCACAGAGAAGACTCCAAGACAAGGCAGCAAATGAATGGGGGATTTCCAGCCAAGAGTACCAGCGGTACCAGGATGTAATGCAGGGGCCGCGGGGGGTGTACTCGCCGGGGCTGGACCCATTGACTGCCCTGGGTATCGAAGCACGCTCAGATGAGGAGCGCCGGCGCTATGCGGAGCTGCAAGTAGAGACCGAAAGGCAGCGTGTAGAAAAAGAGTTGTCGTATCAGCGCGCATACGATGAAGCGTACAGGAGACTCTACCCGGGCGAGAAAGCGATCGAGATCTCCACGGCAACCCCGACCAATCCAACAGCAAACAGCTCACCGTTGCTGCAGGGAGACGGCCGCCTGGCGATCTTCGTGAAAGACAACTGCGTTGTGTGCATCGACGAAGTGAAGAAGCTACAAGCATCGCAGACACCTTTCGACCTCTACTTCGTCGGCAGCCAGGGCGATGACGAGCGCATCCGGCGATGGGCAATTCTCGCTGGCGTCGACCCGGTCAACGTCAAGAGCAGACGAATCACTCTCAACCATGACCAAGGTCGCTGGCTCGGCCTTGGCCTGGGCGGTGAACTCCCAGCGGCAGTAAAACAGGTGAATGGCCAATGGCGCCGTCAGTAATGAGGACCTGCTGGGTCCTGGTGCTGCTGTGCAGCCAGGCAATGGCCGCTGAGGATCCTCCACCAGCTTACAAGGCGATTGCGGTCGCCCACGGAATACCAGCCGTGGTGCTGTATTCCGTAGCGCTGCAAGAGAGCGGTACCAAACTTCGAGGACAGATTGTGCCTTGGCCTTGGACGCTGAATGTGGCCGGTACCGGCTACCGATTCGCTACCAGGATCGATGCATGCAGGGCGCTGAATATTGCTATCGCAACTGCTGGTCCGTCGAGAGTCGACGTCGGCCTTGGTCAGACGAACATCCACGCTAACGGCCATCGCTATAGCTCCCCCTGCGAAGGGCTCGACCCTTACAAGAACCTGAATGTAACCGCAGAGATTCTGGCGGAACACAAAGCCAAGGGTGGCAACTGGTTTGACGCGGCGGGTCGCTACCACCGCCCTGCCGGTGGCGCGCCTGCAGCCAAATACAGAGCAGATTTCGCTCGGCACCTAAGCCGTGTCACAGGCATAAACTTCTTGGTGAACAATCAATGACTAGTTTTCTGAAGGCAGCTCCGGTCCTGCTTGCAATGCTTGCAGCAGGCACGGTGCAAGCCAGTTCCAAACTCATAGTTGTCCAGGACAACGGTGGGGTTTCAGCCCTGCCCTACTACCAGGACCTCAACCTGGTACCAGAGTCGGGTCCCCACCCAATCAAAGGACTCCTAAGCGGTGGAGCCTATCCCGTCAAAACTCCAGAGATGACGCCAGGGGCGGTAGTAGGCAGGACAATCAATGCCCCTGGCCTGCAACCGCTTTTCCTAATAGGTGACGACCCGATGTCACGAGCATGGCTGACACAGCACCTGCAGCAGCTGCAGCAACTGCAAGCAGTGGGGCTAGTAGTCAACGTCATCTCCGCCGCTCGGATCAACGAGATCAGGCGTTTGGCGCCCGGATTGCAACTTGAGCCGACACCTGCAAGCGATATCGCCAACCGGCTAGGGCTGAAGCACTACCCGGTACTGATCACCTCAACAACCATTCGACAGCAGTAAGAGGTGGTGCATGCAGGGACCGTCAGCAGTCTTCACGGTAGTCATCAGCCACCCCATTAGTCGCCCGGGCCGAGAAGAGCTGATTAACCAGGTCAGGCATGTGAGCGAGCTATACGGGGGCAAGGTCACTGGCGTTTCACAGATCAACGAACACGCATTTGCACTCCGGCTAGCCGAACGGTTACCCGATGAAGACGTTGAACAGGCCCGTAGGGAAGCAACAGCGTTCACGCACAAGAGGAACGAGAATGAGCACCTATTCACTTGAGTCACTTCTACGCCCTCCGGTGGAGCTGTTCACCACGGCTGTCTGCTACGTCGCGGCGGCACTCTGTGTTCAAGCTCCATGGGCGTTCGCACTGACACCTCTGTTCGGAATAGTCGCAGCACTGGGCTTCGCCTACCTGGGCACAGTTCGATTACTGCAGGCACGCAGGGTGCTGCGTTACCAGGCCAACCTTAGACGACTTCCCCATTACACAATGACTAGCGCTGAAATGCCGATCAGCAACGAGCGTCTATTCATCGGCAGGGGATTTCGCTGGACGCAGAAACACACCCAACGCTTAACTGATACCTACCTGCCCCAATACTCCAGATACGTCGAACCGACCAGGCTGTATGAGGGGGCGCGCTGGCTGGAGGAGCGTCTGGAGTTTGCCCCCTTCCCTCTGAAGGCGATCACGAAGCTCACCAGTTGGGAATCCAGCCTGAACCCCGCCCGGCCTCTTCCACCCGTGGGAGGTTTGCCAAGGTTGCATGGGATAGAGCCAGACGAGCAGAACGTCAGCCTGCCACTCGGCGAGCGAGTAGGACACTCTCTAGTGCTGGGAACCACCCGCGTCGGGAAAACACGACTGGCTGAGGTTTTCATCACGCAAGATATTCGCCGAACACATCGCCGTGGATCACCACGACACATGGGCAGAAGAAGCCAAACCCCACATCGCTGGGGCCGGCATGGGCGACCAGAACAAAGACCTGATCATGAGGTCGTGATTGTCTTCGACCCCAAGGGCGACGCTGATCTGCTCAAGCGCATGTACGTCGAGTGCAAGCGAGCTGGGCGTCTCGACGAGTTTTATGTGTTTCACCTAGGGTGGCCAGACATCTCCGCACGCTACAACGCCATCGGTCGCTTTGGACGGATCAGTGAGGTCGCTACACGTATTGCTGGTCAGCTCTCCGGCGAGGGTAACTCTGCAGCATTCCGGGAATTCGCCTGGCGATTCGTTAACATCATCGCGCAGTCGCTTGTAGCACTGGGCCGCCGGCCAGACTACGAGCAGATTCGCCGGCACGTAATCAACATCGATGAACTCTTCATCGAGTACGCGCAGAAATACTTCGCGGAACATGATCCGAAGGCCTGGGAGACCATCGTTGCGCTGGAAGCGAAGATCGATCGAAAGAATCTCTCGTTTGCAATGAAAGACCGCCCGCTACGCGTGGTAGCCGTCGACATGTACTTGACGCAGAAACGCATCGACGACTCTGTGATGGATGGCCTGCGCAGTGCAGTGCGCTATGACAAGACCTACTTCGACAAGATCGTTGCATCCCTGCTGCCGCTCCTCGAGAAACTCACCACGGGTCGGATTGCAGAGTTACTCGCCCCGGACTACCTCGATCTGTCCGACCAACGCCCTATATTCGACTGGATGCAGGTCATCCGAAAGCGTGCCGTTGTTTACATCGGCCTCGATGCACTCTCGGATACCGAAGTCGCCGCGGCCGTGGGCAACTCGATGTTCAGCGACCTGGTATCTGTTGCCGGCCACATCTACAAACACGGCATCGACGACGGGCTGCCTGGAAATATGGCCGGGGGTAAGGTCCGCATCAATCTCCACGCAGACGAGTTCAACGAACTGATCGGGGACGAGTTTATCCCGATGGTAAACAAGGCTGGCGGCGCCGGTATGCAGGTCACTGCTTATACGCAAACCATGAGCGATATCGAAGCGAAGATTGGCTCGAAAGCCAAAGCCGGCCAGGTTATCGGTAACTTCAACAACCTGTTCATGCTACGTGTTCGGGAGACCGCGACGGCAGAACTTCTGACCAATCAGCTACCCAAGGTGCAGATCTACAACAGCACCCCGGCGAGCAGTGCGAATGACTCACTCAACGGTAAGACAGCATTCACCTCGAGCTCGCACGATCAGTTGCAGGCGACAAGCGTACCGATGATTGAACCAGCTCATGTAGTTGGGTTGCCGAAGGGGCAGGCTTTCGCGCTGATCGAGGGAGGCAACCTCTGGAAGATCCGAATGCCGCTCCCCGCCAACGACCCCGATGAGGTCATGCCAGGTAACCTGCAGGACCTCGCTGCCGGCATGCGGCGATCATCGGCTGCACCTTCAGAGTGGTGGGAAGCCCCTGGCTATCAGGAGCTGAAAAGCGCTCTGCCTGAAGACCTGGTAGAAGACTTTCGCCAGGCCGCCACCGATGACGAGGAGTAGTACATGGCAGATGACGTATCAAAGAAGGCTCAACAGCAACAGGAGAGACCAGAGTCGCTGATCAGCAAAATTTTCTGGTTCCCCTTCAACTTCCTCGGGGTGATGTTCGGTTCTCTCATAGTCGCGATCCTGGTCGACTGGTTATGCCTCTATTTTTTCTGGCCAGAAGCCGGCTGGAGGCATGGGCAGCAAATGCTAACAAATGAGCTCTGTTGGCTATCCCAGGGGCTGGTACACAGTGCCGTTGTGCAAGAACCCGGGCGCACAGCAACCTGGCTCGTTACAGGGGCATATGATTGGCTGATCGTGAAAACTGGGATGCTCAGCTGGGTCCAAGGGATGGAGTCGATAGCTCATACCGGCCCACGCAACGACCTGGACATTCGATACATTGCAGCACAAAGCGTCACGACGGTGCAGAACTATGCCCTTGCAGCGCTGTTCACCGTCCTGGTGTTCTGTGTTCGTCTCGTTGTGTTGTTGATGACTATACCGCTGTTCGCTATGGCCGCACTCACAGGTCTGGTCGACGGCCTGGTCCGACGAGACCTCCGCAAGTTCGGTGCTGGGCGCGAGTCCAGCTACCTCTATCACAAAGCAAGGGGAACGCTCATTCCACTGGCCATTCTCCCATGGACCTTCTACCTGGCGCTTCCGATCAGCATCAGCCCGCTCCTGGTCCTGCTCCCGTGTGCTGCGCTGCTCGGCGTCGCAGTGAGCATCACTGCTGCCAGCTTCAAGAAATATCTTTGAGGAATTACCAACGTCTTGGTGTTAGCGCATCAGTACCTAAGTCTCAAACCAGGTCTGATATCTCAACTCGCCAGGTGAGCTTTTTCCTAAGACCTCTTAGGACCTAGTAAGAGGTCTTAGGATGGCTTGTCCTTAACAGGATGCGTTACACACGAGTCCCAAACTACTGAGCCAACCAGGATTCTACAGTGTCGGAGCCATATTCACTCTTCCACTCCTTCAGAGTTCGGTGATTACCACCTTTGGTTTCCACCACTTCACCATTGTGAGGATTCTTATAGACCTTCACTTGACGCGGTTTACGGACTGCAGCTTTCGGCTCATTAAGAGCGATACGACGGGCAGAGCGCGGATCTAGCAGGTTGATTACATCCCTCAGGCTAAAACCGTACTCGCCGAGCAAAGCGCGCAGCTTGCTCTCAAACTCCATTTCCATTTTTAAACCAGAGTCACTTTTCATGGATTCGAGCTCGGCCATTTGGGCAGCCAATTGCTGTTCAAGTTTACGATATTCGGCAAGGCGAGACATGCTATAGCTCCCGTAAGTAGGTTGACAAACCTATTTAAGCACACCATAGGGACTCCTGAAAGCGTTCGGTACGTTTTATGTAAATGTATTTTACCTCAAAACTAAAACATGATCGAAACTAAAGTCTCGCCAACCCAACTAAAACCTGACATTAAAATCACCACTTACAATAAAGCCCAACAGAGAAAAATTTCGAACCAATTAATCATAGTCCTACCAGTCAGCGCATGCGCGACACATGCCAATTCACCTCCGCATACAATTAATATGTAATTAAAGAAAAACAGACACTGGACAACCAGATAATACTGAGCCCGCAGCAAGAAAAAATGGTGCAAGCAACGATTAACCAAACACAAAATACATACTTTATTTCTCATAGCTTAACATAAAGCCTTGTAAGCTTTGAGAACAGCATGAAAGAGAATTAATAAATTTAAATAATCCGCCTCATTACTTATTCTCAAGAATTCAGGGTATACCTGAACTCCGTTGATTCAGCATGAGAAACTCCCAGACAGTGTGGGTAGCGCCTTACTTTCAAAAACGGACTTCTGCGCAAGAGTCTCGGAAGAGGTAGGTCACCGTTAACCATTGATGAAACCATTACCCAATATCTACAAGATTTTTGCACAGCAGGTTCAGGTATTAGAGGCCTTGATTGAGAGTCTGCCCTCTTAAGCCCCCATGTCCATAATCTATTTTTCGACGACTCTGCAGCGATCTGTGTAGCCAAAACCATGATCATTCTTTTATCGATTTTATTTCCATATAGGGAAAAGCCATTCGTGACTTGTTCCGAGCGAGCCATCTGCATATTACTGAAGGTGCTGATCAGCAGAACACAGAGGATTAGCAATAACAAATCAACATATTTAGAAACTTTTTTTAAAAAAACGGAGTAATCCGTCTCATTATTGGTTAAAAAAAAGCCCATCTTTGAAGGGCGTTTTAAGAAGGTGTCATTCACCATGATCCAAACCTACGTTGAAAGTCTGGAGCAAAGAGATAGGTTCGTACAAAATCACCGAGCGCTGCAGCTGCCTGATCTGTATCTATGCTCAAGCCCAAATTCATCTCTAACCATAGACCGCTGAATAATGAAAATAAGAGCCTCGCCGATCCTTGCGGAGAAAGGTCAGAACGCACCCAGCCCTCAAGTTGACCATGGGCTAAAAGCTCACTCAGTTGCTTACGCATTTGCTGTTCTAAATCAATCAGCTTGATTTGGCCATGACCCCGTGTTATTTCCAACCAACTATCCAAACTGAGATCAAACTCCCCTAGCTGCAACTCTTGCGTTAGTTTCTCTGCACTGATGCTAGCTAAACGATGCAATCCCTCCTTACTAAACAATTGCTGAGCCTGACAAAAGTAGCGTTCGCACTCCTTTGCGATAACACCGTCAATAATTTCTCGCTTGTCGGAGAAATAGCGAAAGACAGCCCCAGCGCTCATGTCCGCCTGTTGGCAGATGTCTTCGGTGCGTGCGCCATGGAAGCCTTTTTTCTTGAAGACGCGGGTAGCCGCCAACAGAATCTGTTCGCGGCGTTGCTCATGCAGCTGTTCGTTGCGTGTACGGGCCATGACTAGCTCTACCTAATAACCGGACTGAATAATCTCATAATCATCCATTACCGTGGCTGCCGTCAACCACTAGGTGGGTTAGCTTGGCTCCAGAAACGGTGATCAGGTGGTTGGAATGGTCGAGCTGGCGCTTGAAGGCTGCTTCCTCGGGCTTGGTCGAGGCGAGGTTGTCTGGACGCGAAGTAGGTCTTGGCGCGTTGCGGGATCAAATTCTGCTCGGTGGCCCAGAGAGGTTCTCAGAGGCGCTATAAGAGGCAGTCACATCAGTGGGTACACTCACGATTACTCTGGACTGCTCCTGAGGTCCTAGACATCTCCAAGCTATGCTTTAAGCATAGGGGACACGCATGAACACTGGACTTCCCCGCTATCAACTCGAACACCGACAAACCGTTAATACGTTGAGAAGATAAGCACAATCCTCCTAGACGGGCCATAAGTTCAGCAGTGGTAACCCAAAAGTAGAAAACGAATGCAAACTGCAAAAAATGAAAGGTTCCCGGTTAACCATTTCTTGAGGCGCACCACAAATCTCTAGCGGCATGCTTTGGAAACAGTCTTGCCAGAGTCCCGCCACCCGTGAACCACGATCTACTTTCGACATCTACACGCCGCTCATCGATGACAGCGCTGACCATGATCGTTGCTGGCGGCATTGCAGTCAGTCCGGTGGTGGAAGCCGCTACAGCATCTGAGCAAACCAACATCGAAGTCATGGTCAGGCAGCTCAATGCCCTTGAGGACTCTGCGCGGCGTAGTAGCGCCATCGCAGGTGAACCAGGGCAAACCTACTACCTCGACTATGACCGCCTGGCGGCAGACATCCAGCGGATCCGCCGAGGCCTCCAGGCTTATCTCACCCCGAGTCGTGCCCAACCTCGAGACGCCACAGACCTCTCCGGTCAGTACACCGCCGGAGGGAAGAGGTAATGAGCATGAGCTCTGCGCAATCTGCCGCTTTCAACGCAGCAAGTGGTGCGACCGCCCAGGCTAGTACCAACCTAATCGTCGGGGCAGTAATGACCGTCGCAATGCTCTGGGCGGCATGGGCGCTGTACAGCATCTGGCGTGGCTGGGCCACCAAAAACATCGATCGCTCAATCGCCAGTTCATCTGCCATCCGAGTGCTGCTGCTTCTGATGGTCCTGTCCTTCATCGTTCTCAGTTGATTAAAGGAGCAATCATGCCCACCCCCAAAATTCACCTAATCGCATTGCTTGCCGCTGCATCTGTCATCCAGACAGCGAACGCGGCCTTACCTCAGGCACAAGCCCCGTCCCGCGGTGAAGGTAAAAGCTGGATGCAAACTCTTCAGAACTACGGTTATGACGGTTTCATGCTGCTCGGGCTGCTGCTTCTCGGCGCAATGATCATTGGCGTGGCAGTGCATGCTTTCGGGGTCTACCACGACATCCACGAAGGCAAGAAAAAGTGGCGAGATCTGGGCTCTACAGCAGTTGTGGGCGTATGCCTAATCGGCTTGGCCATCTTCATGGTCACCAAGGCCACCAGCATTCTTTGATGGTAGTGAGCGCCCATGGCTGACGACAACCACGACGACAGAACCCTCCAGTTCCTACCCAATAACCTGAACCGACAGCCCGTAATTATGGGTGGACTTACCGCAGACGAGATGTGGGCAACGATTTCCGTCAGCGGTGCCGTTGGGTTTGTCCTTGGTGTGCCGGCGTCGATCCTCTTCGGAAACTGGTCGCTGATCATAGCTGGAGCATTGGTCGGAGGAGTGCTCGGGTTGTCCGTCGCAAGTAGGATCATTCGCCGCATGAAACGGGGACGCCCAGACACTTGGTTTTATCGCCACATACAAGTGGCCATAGCTCACCTTCCATTCGGCAACAGCAGCCTGATCACGCGATCAGGTGCATGGACCTGCCGCCGTGACTAAAAGGAACCTCCATGAGTTTTCGTAAAAAAGTGAACGCTCAAGAGGCGCACATCCTTAGTCTGCGCATTGCACTGCTTTTGATGACGATGATTGCCGCCTATATGGCCTACGGCTGGAAAACTGCGCCTAGTGATCTGACCATCCACGTCCCACCAGATCTGCGTAGTGGCAGCACTCGAAAGTGGTGGGACGTCCCTCCTGAGAGCGTCTACGCCTTCGGCTTCTACATTTTTCAGCAGATGCAGAGATGGCCGCGCGACGGTGAGGAAGACTATTTAGCGAATATCAGCAGACTGGATGGCTACCTGACCCCCAGTTGCCGTGACTATCTGAAAAAAGACTACGAGCTAAGGCTGAATGCTGGAGAACTCCGGAAACGCGAACGCAGCGTGTCGGAGATTCCTGGCCGTGGGATCAGCGATCAGAGCGGAGAACACACCAACGTCAAGAGCATAAACGACTGGATTGTTAATCTCGATCTGATCGCTGACGAATCGGTTGCTGGGGAACGGGTTAAGCGGGCACTCGCAAGATACCCTCTACACATCATTCGATCTGATACTGACCCCGAGAAAAACCCGTTTGGCCTCTTGTGGAACTGCTACGCGGGCGATCCTCAACGCATCGAAGTCTCCCCGGCAGGAGATAAACCATGAACCTACGTCTGCGGTTAGGTCTGTGGTTAGCTGGCACTGCTCTCCTGGTAACGGCCAGCGCGCAGGCGGTTGAGATCATGCAGTGGGAGCGTATACCTCTTTCCGTTCCCCTCCACGTTGGTGAGGAAAGGATCGTGTTTGTCGACCAAAACGTTCGCGTCGGCATCCCTCCAACCATCGCCGGCAGCCTTCGTGTACAAAGCGTTGGTGGGGCAATCTACTTTCGAGCAAGCGAAGAAATTCCGCCTACACGGCTCCAACTGCAAAATGTCGCTACAGGCGAAATCATGCTTGTAGACATTGCAGCCACAGCACCTAAACCCGGCCAGGCCTCACTTGAGCCAGCAAAGATTATCGCGGGTGACAGCATTGCTGGGACGCGTTATGGCCAAATCTCCAAGCCAAGCACTCCTGGTTCAGCTCGAGCTCAAACACCTTCCCCCGCTGAGGAGGAGGCAGAGGAAGAGCCTCGTCATGAAACACCTTCTCCCGTCGCGCTAACACGATATGCAGCCCAAATGCTGTATGCACCTCTGCGCACTGTTGAGCCAGTAGCCGGAATCCAGCCGGTACGGGTGGATCGTAAAATGGATCTGAGCACTTTGCTTCCAACACTGCCTGTTGAAGCTGTGGCCATAGGAGCCTGGCAGCTCGACAACACATTTGTGACGGCAATCAAGTTGCGCAACTTGAGCCCCCAACAACTGACCCTAAATCCAAGGGACCTCCTTGGCAGCTTTGCAACAGCCACATACCAGCACCCCTACCTCGGCCCCCGGGGAAACCCTTCTGATACCACAACTCTGTACCTGGTCACCCAGGGCAAAGGGCTCAAACATTCGTTGCTTCCAAGTTCGGTAAACCAGATTGATCCGAAGATGGGGGGTGAACGTGAGCATTCAAAGTAATCCCCTCCTGAAGTGGCTTGCAGTGCCCTTTCTTGTCTTCGCTGCGGTGATGTTCTTTACCGCAACGAAGAAGAGTCAGGTGGATCACCAGGAAAACAACGTCGTGGCCATCGGTTCCGGTGAGGCACAAAAGCTAGGTGTGGATGGCGACACACCAGGTGACACGCTTCGGACCGTAGTCACAGAAAGCAAGGAGCTTCGGCAACAGGTGGCTGATCTGCTAAAGATCAACAACGATCAGAAGTCTCAGAACGAAGAGCTTCAGAAGCAGCTGAAGGACATGGACTCAAAAGTTGAGAGCCGTCTAGACAATGCGAAAAAAGAACTACAGGACGAGGTTCAGAACAAGAGCCAGGGCCTGATCGACTCTCTGCAAACTCAACTCAACAACCTCAGCAACCAACCTAACGCAGCTGGGGGCGACCTTCCAATTGGGTTTGGTGTGCAGCCAGGTGACGGCAAAGGCTTCGAACAGTCTCCTATGACGAAGGACGGCCTTGTCTGGATTGAACCGCGCGATGCCACTGCTGTGGACGCGAACGGTAAACCCCTGCCCCTTGGCTCTAGTCAGGCTGCAAGCGGGTTCAACTTTCCTACCAGTTTCGGCCCGGCAGCCAACAGAGGCCAGAATGCACTGGAACAGATCGATCAAGGCCTGCGTCCTGGAAATCAGCAGGTCGACCGTGAAACCAGGAAGTTTGTGCGCAAGACCTACACCTTGCCCCAGAACTCCACGCTGATGGGATCAGTAGCCATGTCTGCCCTGATCGGCCGGGTGCCTATTGATGGAACCGTCAACGACCCGTTTCCTTTCAAGATCCTGATTGGCCCAGACAACCTGACTGCGAATGGCATCGAGCTCCCCTACGTAGCTGGTGCAGTCGCAACGGGCACCGCCAGTGGCGACTGGACACTCTCATGTGTAAGAGGGCAGATCCGCAGCCTGACGTTTGTCTTCAACGACGGCACTGTCAGGACCTTCCCGGCGCCGGCTGAAGACACGGACGGCAACCAGAACAACAACCAGGCCAGCAGTACAGATGCGAAGACCATTCAGGGTGGCCTGGGCTGGATCAGCGACTCCTACGGTATTCCATGTATTTCGGGCGATCGGCGCTCCAACGCGGCCGAATATTTGACTAATCAGTCGCTTGTTACTGCCGCCGGTGCCGGCGTTGCGAAGCTGCTTAAGGCCGACGAGAGCAACAACACAACGATGTTCACCGGCAACGGCACCTCTTTCGGCACCACCGGCTCATCAGGAAATTCTGCGATCGGATCGATCTTGTCCGGAGGCGTAAGTGATATCCGCTCTTGGATGAACAAGCTCTATGGCGAGGCATTTGCTGCTGTGTATGTACAGCCTGGCGCGAAGGTCGCCGTACACCTCGATCAGCAACTGGCGATCGACTATGAACTGAAGGGTCGCAAAGTCGACTACCACTCCGGAGCGAATAATGTCCCAGCCGCGCTCGATTAATGCTCTCCCACTTGCAGTCATGGCAATTGCCCTCCTTGCAGGTTGCACAACAAACAAAGACAAACTGCTCCCGCACGGAGAAGAAACCATGATGGATGTTTGGCAACAGGGAGCCCCAGGGGGGGCGAGCAGCTCAAGCAGCCGACAAGTGCTCGATGCACGGTTACAACTGAGACGTCCCCTCGATGAGCAGCAGATGACGAATCAGCGCGCCACAGCAGACGACTTTGCACGCACCGCACAGAACGAGATCTACAGCCAATTTAAACGCCTGCCGAATCCTGACCTGGTCATGTACGTGTTCCCGCATCTGGCTGGATCTGACCCAGTGCCTGTTCCCGGATATACCACCGTTTTTCCGCTCTATCAGCGTGTGCAGTACGCAATGCCAGGCGAGCGGACAGAGGACTATTGAGATGGGATTCTTCGAGCGCCTGCGCGAAAAGCTCAACCTCGCGGTTGAGTCTGATGAACAACTAACAAGTGAACCTGTTCACCCTGATCTAGAACAAGCGCGGGAGCGCTACCTGGAGCGCCTGCAGGCGCTGGGAATCCCCCCCCCAAGTGAAGGGTCGCAACCGGCCAAAAAGAGCGATGTATCGAAGCTCTACGAAGTTGCTCCGTCGATTGTGGACCTATTGCCTTGGGTCGAATACTTACCTGAGGAGCAGGCCATGCTGCTCGAAGACGGGGTATCGCGCGCGGCTTTCTTTGAGCTTGTACCGATCGGGACCGAGGGTCGAGAAGCCGAATGGCTACATCTTGCCAGGGACGCACTTGAAAATGCTCTGCAGGACAGCTTGGATGAGCTGGAAAGCTCGCCCTGGGTGCTACAACTCTATGCCCAAGACGAAACACGCTGGGACGAGTACCGGGCAAACCTGAACAAATACGTGCACCCTCGAGTACAGGGGAGTGAGTTCACCAAGCTCTACGTGGCCCTCTTTCAGCGTCACCTGGACGCGATTTCAAAACCTGGTGGACTTTTCGAAGATACGACGGTCAGCAAGCTGCCATGGCGGGGTCAGAACCGTAAGGTTCGCCTGGTCGTATATCGTCGGGTGAAAAAACAGGATCTCAACGTGCGCGGCCAAGATCCTGGCTCCTACCTGAAACTGATCTGCGAGCGACTCATCGGCGCCCTGGCAAATGCCGGCGTCGTTGCAAAACGCCTAGACGAAACGGGAATCCAAAATTGGTTGATCCGTTGGTTCAATCCATACCCTGATCATCTAGGCGGCAGTGACCAGGACATTCGACGGTTCTACGAACAAGTATGTGAGCCGCCCCGTGACCTCGAGGACGGTGAGCTTCCCCTAGCCAGCGGCACTGATTTTTCGCAGAACCTTTTTTTCAGAGAGCCGCTGTCAGACGTTGATAAAGGCCTGTGGGTATTCGATGGCAGACCACATCGAGTAGTGATGCTCGACCGGTTAAAAAACCCGCCTAAGACCGGTCATCTAACGGGTGAAATTAGACAAGCAGATGCGCTCAACGCCCTATTTGACCGTCTACCTGAGAACACAACACTTTGCATCACCATGGTGCCGACACCCCAGGACCTCCTCGAGGGGCACCTCGAGCAGCTGTCAAAGAAAGCGGTTGGCGATACTCAGGCCTCGCTGCACACGCGGCAAGACGTTGAAACTGCTCGCACCATCCTTGGTCGCAAGCACAAACTTTATCGCGCCAGCGTGGCCTTCTTTCTGAGCGGCAAAGACAGGGTAGAGCTGGATCAGCGATCAACCCAGCTCTGCAACGTACTGCAAGCTGCCGGCATGCATCCAGTGATGCCGCAAGATGAAGTCGCACCTCTCAACAGCTATCTGCGCTGGTTGCCTTGCAACTTCGATCCGAACGAACGTCGAGCTATGGACTGGTACGTCCAGTTGATGTTCGTTCAGCACATTGCGAATCTGGCCCCGATCTGGGGGCGCTCGACAGGAACCGGCCACCCAGGATTCACATTTTTCAACCGCGGCGGTGCGCCCCTCACATTCGATCCCTTCAACCGGCTTGACCGGCAAATGAATGCCCATGGCTTTATTTTCGGCCCCACCGGATCGGGCAAGTCCGCATCCCTGACAAACGTGATCTGCCAGATGCTTGCGATTTACGGTCCTCGGATGTACGTCGCCGAGGCCGGTAACAGCTTCGGCTTACTGGCACAGTTCGCACAGAACTTGGGGCTGTCGGTGCATAGAGTGCGCCTAGCGCCGGGTTCCGGCGTGAGTCTTGCCCCCTTTGCAGATGCCATCAAACTGGTCCAGACCCCAAATATGGTCAAAGTCCTCGATGCAGACGACATCGATGCCTCCGACGCCACTTCCCAGCGCGTAGAGATGGAAGATGAGCAGCGGGACATCCTCGGAGAAATGGAGATCATTGCTCGTTTGATGATTACCGGCGGCGAAGAAAAAGAAGATGAACGCATGACCAGGGCCGACCGAAGCGCCATCCGACAAGCCATTCTTGCCGCTGCCAATACCTGCGTGAAGGCGGGGCGCGTCGTGTTGACCCAGGATGTGCGTGATGCCCTGTACGAGGCCTCTCGTAACGAAGGAACCCCCGAAACTAGGCGAAACCGGCTTTCGGAAATGGCTGAGGCGATGGACATGTTCACCATGGGTGCGGACGGCGAGATGTTCAACCGCGAAGGCACCCCATGGCCGGAGGCGGACCTGACTGTCGTTGATTTCGCAACCTACGCTCGCGAAGGCTATGCAGCCCAGCTTGCGATCGCCTACATCTCAATGCTCAACACAGTGAACAACATCGCCGAACGCGATCAGTACAAAGGGCGCCCGATCGTCAAAATCACTGACGAAGGCCACATCATCACTAAGCACCCCCTGCTGCTCCCCTACGCCATGAAGATCACGAAAATGTGGCGAAAGCTCGGTGCTTGGTTCTGGCTAGCAACACAAAACATCGATGACATCCCAGCCTCCGGTGCCCCTATGCTCAACATGATTGAGTGGTGGATGTGCCTCAATATGCCGCCCGATGAGGTCGAGAAAATTGCAAATTTCCGAGAGCTCACGTCAGCACAGAAAAAAATGATCCTTTCTGCAAGTAAAGAGAGCGGGAAATTCACCGAAGGTGTGCTTCTGGGCAAAGGCAAAGAGTTCCTCTTCCGTGTAGTACCACCGAGCCTATATCTCGCCCTTGCCATGACCGAAAGTGAAGAAAAGGCCCAGCGCTTCAAGATCATGCAGGAGCTGGGATGCGATGAGCTTCATGCAGCACTTCAAGTAGCCGCGGATCTCGATGAGCTGCGCGGTATCGCATCGTTCCCCATCAAATTTCCTGAAAACAAGGCCATGGAGCACCAGGCATGAGAGTCCTCAATACCTTGACCCAGAATTTAATCGAGAGCCTGACCCAGCTGCTTAAAAGCCCGGGCGAGGATGCCCTGCAGGCGCTCGAGGTGTGTGCCCCTGTACTGATCGAAGAGCTGCAACAGATCAAAAGTAATGCTCTTGATCGACGCGAAGTGATGCTACGGATTCAGTCAGCACTGAACGAGTGGTTACAGCGACACCCACAACAGGAAGAAGCCGTTAAGGACCTTCTAGCGGCCCTGGAACGACAAAAGCTACTGGCCAAGAACTCTAAGGCCACCGAGGAACCTAAGACATGAACGCAAAGAGTAAGGACATTGTCCTTTTTGCGATCATCATGGTCATCGCATTAATCACGTTTGTCGCGATTCCTGTGGTGTACCTGTCGAAAAGCAAACCACCAGGTGGCTCGAGCAAGGGGAAAGAGAGTTCCTGGCTCTATGGTAAACCGGATGCCAGGTGGACCATCACCGAGTATGCCGACCTCGAGTGTCCGTACTGCAGGACTTACACCCCACGACTCATGCAGTGGATCGATGGGCAAACAGACGTCAATCTCGTCTGGCACCATTTTCGTAAGCGTCCGGCGAAGTCACCTACCTGATCCCAGCTATACGGGCGATGGTGTCCACTTAAATACGTGGACACTATCACCCTTATCGTCAGGATTGCCATGCGCCAACGCACCTCTTATTCCAAACCCTATAAAGCCCAGGTCGTCCAAGAATGCCTGGAGCCTGGAGTGTCGATGGCCAGCGTAGCCTTGCGCCACGGCATTAATGCCAACCTCGTCCGAAAGTGAATACCAGCTTATCGTGATCGTCAGGCGCCGGCGTTACCCGCTTTCGTTCCGATGAGACTAGAATCCCGAACCCAGCCCGCTCAGCAAATGTCCGTCATTATCGAAGTTCCTTTTGGGCCGCAGAAACTCACCGTGAAGTGGCCATCCTCAGATCCTGATGGGTGCGCCCGTTTTATCCGCGAGCTTGCCCAGTGATCTGCATCGACGCCATCTGGCTCGCCACCGAACCCATGGATATGCGTGTCGGCACCGAGACCGCGTTGGCCAGAGTTATTGCTGTATTCGGTGCAGCGAAGCCGCACTGTGCCTATCTCTTTGCCAATCGCCGCGCTAACCGAATGAAAGTCCTGGTGCATGACGGCGTTGGTATTTGGCTTGCAGCGCGACGACTAAACCAAGGCAAATTTCACTGGCCCAGGATCCGCCACGGATCGGAAGTCGAACGTGATAACGAGCAACTTCAAGCCTGGGTGCTGGGGTTACCTTGGCGGCGGGTCGGCGCGGGCGGCTCGATCACAGTGCTCTAGAACCTGCTATTAGCCTATCGGTTTATCGCCGCTGAACACCTGCTTTTGCACAATCAGCAGCATGACCTCCTCACCCAATCTCGACCAGATGACACCGGAACAGCTGCGCGCTTTGGCTGAACAGGCCATGCAGTTGCTGTCTCAGGTCGACTCCATGGGTCAGAAAATCCATCGCCTCGAAACGGTCAATGAGCAACTCGCTCATGAGATAGCCATCCTCAAACAGCACAAGTTTGTCAAGCGCAGCGAGCAAACGAGTCCCGACCAAGGCAGCTGCTTTATGACCTGCTCGACACCGATATCGCGGCCATCGAAGCCGAGTTAAAGGCGGTCAATTCGCCACCTGCACCAGCCGAGCCACGTCAGAAGCCCAAGCGTGCGCCGCTGCCGCCGCAGTTTCCACGCACGGTGATTCGCCATGAACCTGAGAGCACTCAGTGCGCCTGCGGCTGCCAACTTCAGCGCATCGGCGAGGACATCAGCGAGAAGCTCGATTACACACCTGGCGTGTTCACAGTCGAGCAACATGTAGGTGGAAAGTGGGCCTGCCCCTAGTGCGAAACACTGATCCAGGCACCGATCCGGCACAGTTAATCGACAAGCAGCTCCCGACCGCAGGCCTGCTGGCGCATCCGCATAAGTGGCATACGGTGTAGCAACTGACGGGCTGATACCCTGAGGCAAAACGTCGGGAGCCTGAAAGGAGCACCTATGATTCGGAAAGGATTACCATCGGACGCGAAAGCTATTGCGCAAGTCCATATCAGCAGTTGGCAAGACGCGTATCGTGACTTGATGCCAGCTGAATACTTGCTGTCATTGGGCGCTTCGCTGCCACAGCGGGAATCCTATTGGATTCGCTCGATTGAGTCGAGCGAATCGAACGTATTCGTCGCGGAGCTGAACAACGAGCTGGTCGGCTGGATATCTGTCGGGGTATGCCGAGATGAGGATATAACCGCTGAAAATTTAGCTGAGGTCATGGCTCTCTACGTTATTGCTGAACACTGGAAAACTGGAGTCGGCTTTGCTTTATGGCAGGCCGGGTTACAGCACTTGATAAAGCAAGGTTATCAGCGTTTAACCCTTTGGGTCTTGACCGAAAATGAGCGAGCTATCCGATTTTATCGCGGCGTAGGATGTATTGAAGAAACGGGAAGTGAGCGCGATCTCGAAAGGGGGGGCGCAGCACTTGTAGAGGTGAGGTATCGACTGCCCCTGATCATCTGAGGTCGAGCAAGGTGAGATGCCCGGGCGGATACGCTCTAGAACACTATTGCGATGCTGCATGGCCTCAGCTGCCTTGCGAAGCCGCCAGCGATCCCCCGGATTTATTGCTCGTCAGCCAGTGCATATAAGAGCTCGACTTCGGCGCGGACGTTCTGGCATATCTCGATCAGCTCCTCTGCCTCATGACTCTTGCCAGCCACGACTAGGCTATTAGCAATGCTGATAATATCTGCTGCTGCCCAATCCAAAGTTAGTGCAGATGACTCTAGGTCTTCGGAGAGCTGTTGGTTGGAGCGCTTGAGCCGCATTTACTGATCCTGTCGATCGATTAAATCAATAGACCATCAGGTGATCACGGGCGATGCAAGGCGTCGCTTAAATCCATATTGATAATGTCCCTGCATAAATCAATTCGTGGTTAGCTTGCAAATTAGCTAAGGGGGATGTATTGAAACGAAAACTTATGAGGCGTCAATCTCTGCATACCAGTCCTAGCGCCCTGACTCGACGGAGAGAAGGCAGTGAACACGCTTCAAGCATTAATTTTCGATGTTCAGGGGACTGTCACCGATTTTCGTTCGAGCATCGCGCAACAGGCGGCAGCCATTGCAGGTAGCCGGGCTACCGGCGTCGACTGGGGATGTTTTGTCGATGACTGGCGAGGCAAGTATCGCCCGGCCCTCGATGACATTCTTTGTGACAGGCGGCCATGGACGTCTGTGGATCGTCTCTATCGCTGCGCCCTCGATGAGGTCATCGAGACGTACCACGTAGGATTTCTCTCCCCCGAGGAGCGTGAGCGCATCAATTTCGCCTGGCAGACGATTGCTCCCTGGCCCGATGCTGTTCAGGGCCTGCATAGACTTAGGACCCGCTTCAAGATAGTGACCTTGTCAAATGCCGATGTCAGTGCGGTGGTCAACATTTCAAAAGCAGGAGCTTTACCCTGGGATGCCATCTTCGCTGCTGAGATGGTTGAGACCTTCAAGCCTGATCCGCGGACTTATGAAATGGCGCTCCGTTATCTTGATGTGGCCGCCGACAATGCCATGATGGTTGCCTGTCACAAGTACGATCTGTTGGCGGCGGGGGCATTGGGTATGAAAACTGCGTTCGTCGCCAGGCCGCTGGAGTTCGGGCCTCAGGGTAATGTCGATACGGCTTTTGATGAGCGCTTCGATATCAATGCCCGAGACTTTCTGGACTTGGCTGATCAACTGGACTGCTGAATAGTCCTGGCAGCGTATCAGAGCCACGTGAAGAAGATTACAACCTCTAGGCAGGTGGCGTGGTGATGATAATTAGTGTGATTATGCTAATTTCTCTTATTACTGATGTCGTATATGCATATCTGAATTTATGATTGCTAAATTTGAGGGTGCATGAATATTAGGTGTCACGCGACATTGAATATCGCAAAATAAAATGTTATGCAGGAATCTGTAGGTAACTTTTAAGGTTAATCACTGGAGAAGTAAATTGGAAGTCAGGATTGAAGTATTGGATTCTCCAACAGAAAAAGATCAGTCAGTTTTGGATAGTAGGTTTTCAGAATACCTTCGGATTCAATACCCAGATCTAACACCAGAGTCGGAAGATAAGATGTTTATGCTGGTTGCGCACGACGACGTAGGCGAGTATGTCGGTGCAATTAAGTTTAATTGTTACTGGGATGGGGTGGAGATTGATACCTTTTGGGTTAAGGAATCTCATCGCGGTAGAAAAATTGGTTCTATGCTATTGGAGAGGGCAGAAAAAATTGGCGTTGAAAATGGGGCGATGGTTGCATTCTTAAAAACCTTTGATGCTAAAAACTTCTACGAACAGCATGGGTACGAGATTTATGGTGTTCTGGAAGGTCGACCTGTTGGGACCAGCCTGTATCACCTAAAAAAACGGCTGGTAAAAAGTGCCTAACAAAGGATGCAAATGATTCGCTTCGCTCAGCAATAAGGGCTAAAGCCCGTCTTTTAAAGAATAAAACTGAAGCGAAAATCCGCTTTAGGAAAAATCGCGAGATACGCCTACATTCCAGGTCGAAAAATGAGTGCGCTCCATGAAAGACAAAGCCCCGAAGTGCGTAAGTCTTCGGGGCTTCTATTTTCGCCAATCCCCTTGTTGATGGCGAACGTGGCGCGGATGTTAACAGCGAGTCTTGATGGTGTCGATGGGGCTCTATTGTCTGGAGGCTCAGGCAGACCGACAGCCCGGAGGTGAAGGTGCGGGCAGTGCTGCAGAGCACCGAAAGCTGATCGGGTACGAGCGCTTGCTCGTTGCGGCAGTCGCAGCTTGCGTGTGATCAGCAGATGCTGGTCAAAGCCGGAGCAGGAGAGTGCGTGTGAGCAGGCCTGCGCCAGTTTGGCGAGATAATATGTGGGAAATCGTCGGCGTGCTGCCGGATGAGGCGGACGTTCTGCTTAATCGTAGGAAAACTGGTCAATTAACCCGAGACGTGGAACGTGTGTCTTTGGCCGCAATAGAGCACCGGGTGCGATGACTGCGTTCGCCCCAATTTTGCAGCCATCGCCGACCAAGGCACCGAATTTCTTAATTCCTGTTTCGATCACATTATCTGCATAGCGGATTTTGATATCCACACCATCTAGCTCGTTGCGGTAATTGGCTATAATTGCACCTGCTTCGACATTCACGTTCTCGCCAATCAATGAGTCGCCGACAAAATTGAAGTGCGCCAGCTTGCTTCCGGCAAGCATGAAGCTGCTTTTCACTTCGCAGCTTGGGCCAACAATGCATTCACTGTCGAGATAAACACCCCCACGTAGGTAGGCACCCGCCGCCACGAAGGATCCTGCGCCGATGATAATCGCGCCCTTTAACACAGCACCTTGCTCAACAACGGCAGTTTCATGGACTGCACAGTTTCCGTGGCGTCGATAACCTGCGCCAAGCCGTGCCAGCAAAGCCAGAACTTGATTTTCGCAGTCTTGAGAAACCATCCAAGCGGTAGGGGGAGCCAGGCCCAGCAAGGGCCATCGAGCAATAAATGTACTGATTTCTGGTAGTTTCATCGAAAATTTTCCAGGCAATAAGGTATGGAAATATCCGCGTTCCTAGCGCAGAAGACAATCGCGCTCTTGGGAAACTCAACTGCATACTCTGTCTTGGCTTGCAAAACTGGATAGATGACTTCGCTGGACGGATACCCATTTTCCACTGCAGATGCATGGAGCTGCAGCGCTTAAAGAGGCGCGCATGAGCAACATCGCATACACGATGCTTGGTCAGGTCACAGGCTCGTAGCTTGCTGTCGATTGCCAAATCGAAGAGGGCTAAATCACGAGTGTCTTGCGCGATTTGAAGCCTTACCCGAATGGCCCAGATATCTTTCAGTCGGAGCGGGGCTTTCTGCCCAACCAGTTTTCCTTTGTTCCAAGGCTGACGTCTGCTGGTTGTAATAGTGTTCATGTCTTGTCCTCCATGTGAGGGAGGGCAAGGATAATCAGCTCGGTCCAGTGGCGCTAACCGACCCATTGCAATCACTCATGGAGAACAGCGACAATCCCCATCGCCGGTTCGTTTGTAAGGAAGCAGATATCAATGAAAGCATTGATCGTGATTGATGTGCAGCACGGGCTATTTACACTATTGCCCAGGCCCTACTCATAATTAGAGGTCATGAAACGGATTAACGAATTGTCACGGCGCGCTAGATTGGGTAACGCGCCCGTTATTTTTGTTCAGCACGAAGCTATCAGCGGCGACTATTTCATGCATGGCAGCGAAGCATGGGCCCTGGATGCCAGCCTGACTATAGGCAGCACTGATCACTTTGTTCGCAAGACCACCCCTGATTCATTTTTGAGAACAAATCTCGAATCCGTACTGTTAGAAAACAGCATTTCTCATCTTGTTATATGTGGCTATGCCACGGAATTCTGCATCGACACTACGGTCCGTCGTGCAGCTTCACTGGGGTATGACGTGACCATTGTGAGTGATGCTCACACTACTCACGACAAAGCCCATGACGAGGCGGCGCACATCATCGCTCACCATAATGCCACTTTGCCCAATATCAAAAGCTTTGGGGTGCATATACTGGCCCAGAAAAGTAAAGCCGTTGAGTTCGCTCACGTTTAGGCGTCCAGCATTCTGCCAGATCAGTGACATGCCCACTCGAATGGCTGCATCGGTCCGGGTCCATCGTGGCCCTAAGCTGCTCTTGGCAGAGGGTAGCCAACCGCAAATAGTAGCGTTCAGTCTATTCCTGCTTTTTCGGTTCACAGTGGGCATTCAAGAGTGCTGGTAAATAGGTGCAAGTTCACTACCTTTGGTCTGTCCCGGGCTGAGTGGACACTGACTTAAGGTGGATAATGTCCACCGCAAGGAGTGTTCATGACCCAGACCAGACGACGTTTTCCCGAATCCTTCAAACGCGAGGCGGTAGACCAGGTACTTGCCGGCACGCCGCTTCGTCATGTAGCCGAGACGCTCGGCATCGCTGAAAGCCTGCTGGGCAAATGGAAGCGCCAGTACGAGCAGCAAGGTGACGATGCCTTTCCGGGCAACGGCAAGCAGCGTGGTGAGAGCGCGGAGCTGCGGCGTCTACGCCAGCAACTGGCTCAGGTCACCATGGAGCGCGATGTTTTAAAAAAGGCGCTCGCCATCTTCTCGCAGCCCACGAAGTGAAGTTCCGCGCCATCGAGGCGTTGGCTGGTCGCTATCCCGTAGCGGCTTATATGCCTGGCAGCAGCGGCCACCTTCGTCGAGAGAGATGGCGAATCGGCGTCTAAGCAAGGAGATCCGCACCATTCACCACGAGGTGAATGGGATCTATGGCCATCGCCGAATCAAGGCCGAGTTAGCGGCCATGGGGCATGCGTGTGGTCGACACCGGGTTGCTCGACTGATGCGCGAAGCCGGTCTGCGCGTTCCCTCGCGCAAGCGCTGGCGGCTGCTTTCCAGCAGTCGTCATGCTCTACCGATTGCCCCGAACCACCTGGATCGCCAGTTCGCCTCGGATCGCGTCAATCGGCACTGGGTCTAGGACATGACCTACGCGCGGACGGCCCAAGGTTGGCTGTATCTGGCAGTCGTGCTCGATCTCTATTCACGAGCCGTCGTCGGTTGGGCGATACACCACCGCATGCAGCAGGCCTTGGTACACGCCACGCTGGAGATGGCCATTGAACGCCAGCAGCCGAAAGAAGAAGTGCTGCTGCACTCGGATCGAGGCAGCCCAATACTGCGCGTACGACTACCAGGCCTTACTTCGGCGACATCGAATCGTGCCCAGCCATTCACGTCCCGGGAACTGCTGGGACAACGCCGCGATGGAGAGCTTCTTCCGTCCGCTGAAGGCTGAGCGAGTGTATCTGACGCGCTATGCCAGCTACCACGAGGCGAAAACCGACCTGTTCGACTACACCCGCTTTTACAATCACCGCCGCCGCTACTCGACGTTGGGCTATCTCAGCCCGATGGAGTTTGAGCGGCGCTATGCGAGCAGTAACTCTTAACTACCTGTCCACCAGCTCCGGAACAGACCAAAGTTCCTATCGAAGGAAAAATAATAGTTAGGGGTGACGCTCAAAAAATAAGAAAAGCCACCAGCTTTAGGTTTCCTTAACAATCAATCTAAGCATATAAAAAAATCATCTAACTGAGCCCTATATTTTCCTTCGAGTATTTTCACAGGGTGTTGTGGATCACAGAATTCAATGACTGCTTTGTATCCACACTCATGTCAATCAAATAGAAGGAACTGTCCTATGCAACTCGTTCAGAGACTCTCCCTGCTGCTGCTTCTCACCTTGGGAGCAGGCCACTTCTCGCTCGCCAATGCCGAACCCGTCAGGGCCGCAGGATGTCCGCTTCCCAATAGCCAGGGCCTTTGATAGGCCACCTGCTGGATACATCCAAATTGCTACTACCCATTATGCAACCAACCTTCAATAGTACGTATGCCATTACATGGAGTTCCGTCATGCCTTTTGAGATGAATGCCTTTATAGAAGCTAAACAGGACGCCGAGGATAACCTGATATCCACCATCCTTGACGAAGCGGCCGCACGTTGGGAAGAAGATCCCGAGCGGGCAGTCGTCTGTTGCACGGAAGAAAGATAGAACAGCGATAACCTGGGGGAGCGGCCTAAGGGCCGTTCCTCATCGTGGAGTACATCCAGCATGGAAGACAAACATGAGAAGAACACCGGCATTACAAGATGTATTGGCCTATCGCAATGATGCCCTGGTTAAGACCATGTCGAAAAAACATGGACTGCCCATCCACGAATGCCAAGAACTGTTTATTGATTTGAAGAAATGGATATGGCTCATCGGTACTAGGGACGAAAGACCTTTCGCTTTCCCCTGCTTTCAGGAGCAATGGGTACTAGATGGTTTCTGGCACGAATTCATTCTCAGTACTCGAGAATACACCGACTTCTGCACTTATTACTTTGGTCACTACATACACCACAAACCTGCCCCTGATGATGTGCAAGGTGCAGGCGCCACACTGATCAGACAAGACCTAGAGCATTTTATCGACATCAATAAAGGCTTGCTGGAAGAAGCAATGTTGGAAGTCCAGCAGAAACTGGGACGGGAAGTTGTCATCCGTTGGTACAGGGATATTCCGAGGCAGTACCCGCTACTGACCTGAAAGTCTACGCCGCAAACTAAGCCTCACAAGGATGTAAGACATGCCAACCATGAGAAACGTAATACTGGATGACTTGACGAGTGATGAATGCATACTTGAAGTCATACCGTCATGGACAGTGGAAAACGCCGACCAACATCTCTGGCTACATAGTGAGAAAGGCGACTCCATCGTCTTCTCCAATACTCAGGACGAGTACCACATCCTGGCGGATGCCTCATCTGATGGACTCATAGGTCGTCGAGTGTCAGCCTCCACCGGCAAACGATATCGCACCTCCGCGCTGGCCAACCTCTGGGAGTTGGGACTCATTCGGGTTCATGACGGGAGCCCACGCGAAGCTGCCGATACTGAAACTCGCTTCGTCTGGCAGGACGAATATTTCAAGGCATTCGCCAGCAGTACGAACTCAGTCCAGCGGATGAACACTCGCTTGCAGAACTCAACGGTATGCATCGTCGGCGCTGGTGCCGCAGGCTCTCTGGCGGCACTCATGCTGGCCGCCGCCGGAGTCGGCGGTATACGCCTGGTGGACGGCGACCGCGTGGCGCGGAGCAACCTCCCCCGACAATTTCTCTACCCAGAAAGCAGTATTGGCCAGCACAAGGCCGAAGTGCTGCGCGACATTCTTTTGGCTCAGCACTCACCGGTGCGGGTTGAGGCACTGACCAGCTATGTCGATAGCCAGGAACAGGCATTGAGCGCGGCTAGCGGCACCGAATTCATATTGCTGACCGCCGATCAACCAAGACTGAAAATTCGCGAATGGATCGGCAAGGCTTCGCTGGCGC
Organism: Pseudomonas sp. B6(2017); assembly: GCF_002112765.1. Taxonomy (NCBI): domain Bacteria; kingdom Pseudomonadati; phylum Pseudomonadota; class Gammaproteobacteria; order Pseudomonadales; family Pseudomonadaceae; genus Pseudomonas; species Pseudomonas sp. B6(2017). The sequence goes on from NZ_NEIQ01000029.1 coordinate 29,287, forward strand.
TGCGCACACCCTATCTGGCCATGGCCAGCAACTGGATTGGACCGATCAGCGTTCCCTTCCAGTCGCCCTGCTATCTCTGTCAGGCACGTACATACCGATCGCGCTATGCAGACCCGGCCAGCTTCCTGCAAAAGCTCACCGCGCACCCGCTACCTGCACGCGCCGCTTTTGGTCCGAGGCCCGCCTTGGTAGCGAGCTTCATGACTTCGACGATCCTGCATTTTCTAACCGGCAATAGCAGCCAGGAAGCGCTCTTCGAAAGCTTCAAGGTGTCCCTGGATGGATACACGGAACGCCAGGCCTACATCCGCTACCGAAACTGTCCAGCCTGCTCTGAGTCCACCACTGTCTGACGCTGCCTCCCTGAAAAACCACCCTCCAGAGGTCACGCCTTAATGCTTCGTATATCTCTATCTCCCGTTCTGTTTGTCTGCATACTTGGCATGAACAGTATGGGGTCGAGCCTGACTACCTTCGGGATTGCTGCATGGATATTCCATGTAACAGGTTCCTACAGCGCAATGACCTTACTGGGAATCATCACTCCACTCACAGTCCTTCTGTTTGCTCCCATCGCGGGACTGGCCAGTGATCGCTACGAAAAGAAAAAAATTCTGATCGCCGCCGACAGCCTTTCTTGTGTCAGCCTGCTGTTATCCCTCACTCTGTATCGATACGGTCTGTTCGGAACTCTTCAGGCCATTACCCTGGCATTGTGCCTTGCTTGCGCGAACGAATTTCGCTATACCGCCTCGGCCTCTCTGATCCCAGAGATCACGCCCAAGGACGCGTTGCTGAAGGTCAACTCGGTCCAGCAAGTCTTCCGTGGCGGCTCACTCATATTAGGACCAATACTGGGGGCAGTCGGCTTCGACTACCTCGGCCTCCCTCTGCTGCTCGGTAGCGACGCACTGACCTTTGTCACCAGCGCAACTCTGCTGCTTTGCTGCACGTTCAGCGTTACTTTCAGCTCCCCGCTTCGCCTCCCGAAAAGTCCCCCAGTGATCGCTGAGATTCGACAGAGCCTGCTTTGGCTCTTGAGCAAGCGCCCCCTGGTGACCCTGCTACTCGTCTTCATGCTGATCAACGCTCTGCTTTCGATCTTCATGGTCGCCCTGACGCCTTATGTACTGAATTCGCGATCCAATCTTGAGTTAGGGTTGGTATCAGCAGCGATCGGAGCTGGAATGCTGCTCTCGGGGCTCTCCATGGCCCGGCTCAAGAAACGTATTCACCCCGTGTATTTGCTGATCGCCAGTACCTTCATTCTCGGCTTCAGCTTCATTGCCATTGGGCTGGCGGCCTTCAGGGAGAGTCTTTGGTTACTGACACCCTTGGTCGGGGCCTCAGTAGCACTCCTGGCCAGCTCCAACCAGACTATCTGGCATACCCATACGCCACAGGACATACAAGGCAAGATCATCGCGTTACGCTCAATCACTCAGTACCTAATGACCCCGACGTCCCTTTTACTGTCGGCCCCTGCGGTTTCCTCTTTGATCACCCCTATCGTCAACAGACACACCAGTGCAGCGCTCCTTTGGGGCAACGACCTGACAGGCTCGCTAGGATTAATGATCTCCGTCATAGGAACCCTCTTGCTAGGAGTTGGGAGCGTCACCCTGTTTAGCCGGCACATTCGTAAGCTCATTCCTGCACCAAGAGAAACACGTGCCTCTGGCAATCAAGGAACTCACGCTACCATGCAAGAAGGTATAACGGATGTGTAGGAATCCCCGGACGACCACGTCATCCATGAGTCTATGGGGCGTACCTGATAAAATATTAACTATATAATAATCAGAGGGTTATGAATGAGTGCAAGTTTCTCGGGCATTAGCTGGGGCTTTCTTACTATCGATCGACGTTTACTGAAAGTACAACTCAGCTTTTTACTGATGGTGCTTGGGGGCAGGTGTAATCAGCTGGCGGTAGCCTGGTGGGCTCTACAAGAAACTGGCTCTGCACTTTATTTTGCTAATATGATTGCCTGTGCTATCACGGTAGAGGTATTGGCCAAACCACTCCTCGGTTGGCTAGGGGACAAGTACAACAAAATTACAATCATAAAAACCGCTTCATGGATCAGCTTACTGACTACTCTATTGATGGTACTGTTGTCGCTCATAGGGGAGTTCAATCCTTGGATGGTTGGTGTGCTGATGCTGATCAGCAGCGCGATTGTTGGAATACGCGACCCTCTTCAATCGTCGATTATTCCTTTGTTTGCAAATGATGACCAGGTATCTCTAGCTTTTCGTAGCAAAAGTGTGATGTCGTCATTTTCTATTTTGTTAGGACCCGTGCTCGCCAGTGGGCTGATCTATGGAGTCGGCATAACGTTTGCTTTTGTCGCAGATTTTTTTGCAGTTCTTATTGCGGGAATATTGATTGCAACTATCCCGAGCCACATAGGCGCCTCTGTTCAGGACGAAAGAAGTCAAGGCAGAGGAGGTTTCAGTATGATCTATGAAGGATTCAAAGTAGTTTACGATGTAAAGGTTGAGTTTTATCTTGCCGTTATTGCAATGATGATAAACTTCGCCCTTTTCCCGTTCTTCACTATTCTTATTCCGCTATACGTTAAGAATGTCATGCATTACCCGGTGACTTACATTGGCCTCTTGGATTCTTGCTTCGGACTAGGTATCTTGGCGGGAAGTTACAAAATAATAAGCTGGATGTCTGACAAAATTCCACGTGATTTATGTGTATCTTCTGGCTTTGCTTTCCTAGGGTGTAATCTATTGGTAGCCGGCAGTATTTCATCTCCACTAATTGTATCTATTGCATTTTTCTGGGGGGGTGTGGGGCTAATGCTAATAAATATCCCAACGTCTGCTGTTAGGCTGCTTGCAACTCCCAAAAACTATCGTAATCGTATATTTGCTACAGTCTCATTTTTATCTGCGGCAGCTAGCCCAGTGGGAAGTTTCGCCATGAACACTCTAATCGAAAACTTCGGAATAGAACTAACCATTACATTACTAGGCGGAATGGTTTTATTATTGTCTCTATTGGTTTTCTTGATACCCGACTTCAGAGCGTTCATGCGCTCCCAAGACACACAGCTTTGTGACGCCTACTTAGAAAAGTACCCCAAAGCTTTTTCGAAATATTGATCCTATACGAGACCCGATTCTCGGGTCATGACTCAGTTGACAAATACGCTTATAGCCTCGGTCACGTATGTTTCCCCTGCCAAACTTAAGCAGCTTATACTTTCGGTTTTGTCTTGAGGAGGCCCCTAATCACCTATGCGCTCATCAACAAAGTGGCTATTTTCTTCATACAGAACGTAATGGCCTGATAGCACTATTGGAAGAGTGGCAAGCTACAGCAGTGAACCATGCGGCGCTCGGCATTCAATTTTCACAGCGACCTGCCGCCGAAGTGATTCAGGAAATAGCCGAAGATACCCTACCGCCCTTTTCATCACTTCAGGGCCCGCCGCCTATTGCGCTAGATTGGTAGAGTTCAAGGCTAAAAGGTGTAATACGTCAGTATGACTTGATGGCCGTAATCGACACCAGAAAATCCCAACGTCTTGGTTATCCATTTTCTACTGCACTCAGTTTTGAGTCGACCCAGGCTGTACCTATCTACTAATGACTAGGTATAGCCCGTATGTTAAAAGCCATCCTCCTTATCATCTTCGGCTCACTTGCACTTGGGGACGCTCACGCTGAAGCCTGGGCAGTCACCGACTCCGCTCATCCACTGGTAGTGCCTGCAGGCGTTCAGGTTCGCGTCATTTTGCTGGATGACCAGGAGCACCTGGAAAACCAGCTATCACGTAACCTTCCCCCCAATCCCCAGCAGGCCAAAATCGCTGCTCAACGAATGATGAAGAGCGCAGAGGGCATCCGCCTAATCGGGGAGTTGGCCAAGGCACAGCAGGGGCTGACTGATGCCTGGAGTGCCGGCATTGAGAAGATCCCGGCTGTAGTAGTCGACCGAAAGTACGTTGTCTACGGCCAACCTGACGTTGCAGCTGCCTTGAAAGCTATCGAGCGCTCGAGGAGGCAGCAATGAGATCTCGCACGTTGGCATTTGCGCTGACTGCGCTCACTTCATTTTCAGCATCAGCCGTGATCAACACGGCGGCAATCGTGGCGTCTACAGCCTCCCCGACCTGCCTGGATTATCGGATTGTAGGGATCTGCTACTGGCTGCTGTGTACGCCCTTCGGTTGCAAGGTCAAGACCTCGGTCAAGGTCCGTCACTACGTGCCCGACGCCGTTGTCTCGGCCTACGCCAATACCGGCGAAAACCCATGGGTGGAAGTCAGCCCGATGGGTATGCCGAATCCCACAGCGCAAGCCGGGAACAACGGAACAACGAACCACGGCGCCGAAAACAACATCTCGAAGTTCAAAAACGCTGACGTAATCGGGCACCCAGGTGGGGCTGTTTTCAGTAAGTTTGCAGCCGCTTCGGGCTACGCATGCCCAGGGGCCACCCTCCCCTTCGTTCCGTACATGCTCAGTACCCTCGACACCCTTGCATGGCGCCACGGGCTCCCCGAGGTCGTATATCCAGAGGCCCTGATACCTGGTCTGAGGGAGGTTGGCGGCCTCCTGTCCGCGAACATGTGGGGAAGCATCTACCCGCGCAGCGGATTCATTCACCAGAGCGACGACTTCAAAGCAGCAGCGGTGATCGCTCAACGTGCCGGCGATATCACAACACGTGTGGGCCAACCGCACGTCTACGTGCCAATGCGGACCTTCCCAATGCCTGGCTACTGGCCTGCCGGCGAACTCCTCGAGGACGACTACTCGACCGGGAAGTGGCAGCAACTCACGCCTTCCCTGAGCCTTACCTGCGCAACATTTCCTACAAGCGGATGGGGAATAGGCACAGATATGGAAGCGGCCAACGGCGCTTATGCCTGGGCTCTCTGGCGCCCCTACTCGTGCTGCCAACGGCGCGGGCAGATTTTCCTCGGCAGCACCGACTTTCAATAACTCAGCGACGGACGTGAAGAATGAAGAAGATGACCCAGGCTATCGGATTAGCCATGAGCTTGAGCGGTACCGTGGCTTTTGCGGCTGACCCAATCAAGGTTGAATCTCAGGGCAGCGTGATTGGCGACGACGTGCTTTACAGCATCGGCGGGGGCAGTGCTGTGAGCATGGGTAGCGCCGGCCAGATGGAAAGCATCACCGTCGGAGCCGGATGGCAGAACAACCTGATCTGCGGAAACATGGACTTGAGCCATACCCTGGAGAACCAACTAAACGGCGCCACGCAGGGCTTTCAAAACATCATGAGCAACGTCATCCAGAGCGCTACAGGCGCGGTGATGTCGCTCCCGGCATTAATTCTGCAAAGAGCAAACCCCGCACTGTACAACCTGCTGACTAACGGCATCCTGCAGGCGCGCCTCGATTACGATCGATCGAAGGGTACCTGCAGGGCAATGGCCGAGCGCATGGCCGACATCGCCGGTGGCCAGGCCGGCTGGGGGAAGGTCGCAGAAGGACAAAAAATGGGACAGGCCTTGTCCTCGGGGAATGACGCTGTTGCCGTCGTGGACAAAGTTGAAAACGGCCCAGGTAACTCCGGGGTTACATGGGTAGGAGGTGAACAAGCAGGCGGCTCAGGACAAAAACCCATCAAGGTTGTAAGCGACGTCATCAAAGCCGGCTACAACCTACTCAACGGCCGCTCAGCTACTGAGACCTCCCGCGTTCAACAATCGAACTGCTCAAACGGCCTGGTGTGCGGTTACTGGGAGTCTCCTACCGAAGCCGCGCAGTTTGCGAACCGGGTCCTGGGTGAGCAAGAAATCAAAACCTGCGAAGGCTGCTCCAGTGCCTCGACGCCTGGTGTGGGGCTCACTCCACTGATCCAGGAAACCTACGATAAAAAACTGACAGCCATCCAGGATCTGCTGAAACCTGGTACGCACATCACTTCAGAAAAACTGAGAGAAGCCAGTAGCGACTCTCTGCCAATTACCCGCGGTGTGATCAACGCACTGAGGGATGAGCGCGATCAAGCAGTGCTCGCACAGCGTTTGGCATCCGAAGTGGCGCTCTCGGACATTCTCGGCAAAGCGCTGATGTTGAATCGCATGCTGATCACTGGATCTCGAGAATCGAACGTCTCCGCGAACAATCTGGCAGTGGAACAGACAACAACCCAATCCGAGGTTCTGCAGAAAGAAATCGAAAACCTCAAGTTTGAGCTGGATCTTCGGCGCGACCTGGCGAACAACTCACCGATGGCGATCATTGAGCGCGGTAAGACTCGCGCTGAGAACTCTCGTACGATCTACCAAGCCGCTCCCGAAAGCGATCGCCTGCGACAACTGCAGAAACCTGCAGGCAGGGAGTAACTCATGAGCCTGCCAGAGGACCTCGAGAAGAAACCCACGGTACTCAGGCGCCTGGCGGGTGGCCTGACCCTATGTGTGTTTTTTATGATTGTGTGCGTTGTGATCAGCCTGATTGCACTCAACAATCTAGGAGCCATGGAGACCTGGTCGACATGGCGAAGCAATAACTTCCTCACAATGGCGCTGTGGAGGCTGTTCCTCTACAGCCTCATCGTCTTCGTCTGGCTGCGTTTGAAGAGACAGCTACCCCAACCCTCTGCTCAAGCCCAAAAGCGCCTCATACGTGTCGAAGGGCTCGTTCTGATGTTGTTCCTGGTGCTTGAGATCAGTAAGGCGCCGATCCCCTGGGAGGAGGTTCTATGACCCTCTACGCGAACGACTACCTGGAGTTTTACCTGACACTGGTCGGCTGGCTGATCAACAACGGCATCTGGGACATGATCTCTGACACCGGCCTGTTCGCTCTCCCCTTCTTGATCATCGTCGTGAGGGAATGGATCAAGGTCCGCCAGGAAGGGGCAGATGAAGGCAACAAGGGCGTCTTGTCGCTGGCTAGGATTGAGACCCAGCTGTACATCGGTTACGTGGTTGTTTCTTTGTGCGCCATCCCCGTGATGAGTGTGGGCTTCGATACCCTCCAGTTCGACCAGACCAGGGCTAAGCAATGTCAGGTCCTGCTGCCGGCCCCAAGCGATACCGGATGGAATACCACCTTCAGTTCGCTGACCGGCAAGAGCGCAAGAATCCCGATCTGGTGGGCTGTAATGCACTCGCTGAGCAAGGGCCTGAATAGCGGAGCGGTAGCGGCGATCCCCTGCGGTACCGATCTTAGGCAGATGCGGATGGACGTCGACGCAATCCGGATTGATAACCCTTTGCTTGCTCAGGAGGTAGCTGACTTTACACACGACTGCTTCGGCCCTTCCCGGGCGCGCCTCTTCATGCGTCAGCCGGATCTCGGGTCAATCACGAAAGACCCCAAAACCCTGCAGGACCTCAACTGGATCGGCTCACGCTTCCTGCTGAACACATCTGGCTATTACGACACGGACTACTCCAAGACTCCTCGAACAGCATGGCCATACGACGCGAAACGAGACGACGGACTGCCCCAGGTGACCGGGGGTGGAGGATATCCGACATGCAAGCAATGGTGGTCGGACGGCAACATTGGTCTACGAGATCGCCTACAGGCGCAGGTCGATCCCACCCTGATGAACAAGTTTCTTGGCTGGGCGAAATGGCTGTCTAAGGACGAAGTCACGGACTCGATGATTCGACAGGTCGTCTCACCGTCCAGCCAGGTCAATGGAGACGTGTACTCCGACTATGGTGGCCAAATCGGCGGGACAATGTGGAACGGGCTAGCTCGCGCAGGCGGAACACTCGGAGTTGGGGTGGGCTCACTGGCGTACTTTCCGGGGATGGATATCGTTCGTCAGGCGCTGCCCATGGTGATGGCCTACCTCAAGATGGCAATGGTGATCTGCCTGCCCCTGGTACTGATCATTGGTGCCTACCAACTGAAAGTTGCGATGACCATGTCAGTGGTGTTCTTCGCACTGATTTTTGTCGACTTTTGGTTCCAGCTGGCACGTTGGGTAGACAGCACCATCATCGACGTACTTTACGGCTCAGGCTCACCGCATCTTTCGTTTGACCCGGTGATGGGGCTTAACACAACCACTCAAGATGCAATCCTTAACTTCGTCATGGGGGCCATGTTCATCATCTTGCCAATGTTCTGGATAGGCGCACTTGGTTGGGCTGGAGTGAGCGCGGGTAAAGTTCTTGAGGGAATATCTAGCGGTACGAAAGATCTTCAATCTTCAGGGGAAAAAGCTGGCGGCATGGCTCAACAGGCTGTGGGGTCAATTTCATCGAAATAAAAATGGGGGCTATTTGGCCCCCAACACGATGAACAAAACATACTCACTTATCTGGGTTTGACATTCCTTTGAAGTTCCCATAATTATCGTAATAACCATATCCCCACTGGCCATTTCGAGGAATCTTCGGATTATGAGCCAACTCAGAACAATTACTCTCCGCGAAGCCAGCTCCACCAACTTTAGTCAAAGCCAATAAAACCAGCCCTATACTTCCCAAGCTCAAGAGACCGGTTGCAATCAAACTGAATGAGTTCACGAGGACAGCGCCCAAGACGACAAGAACGATTGCGCGCTTGATCCAGCGGACCATTGGGTTGCGATCATGCAGACAGAATCGTGCCGCAGTCCCCAGTGCGCTACCGAGGCGATGAGCAAAGGTTGTAGTGGCTGCAGCTGTCATGATTTATGTCTCGAGTCCGTAAGAACACCATATTTTCAGATATACGACACCTTTGGTGTTTTAGCAAGGGATATGGCGTAAAATGCCATGACCACCCATCACGTAGGACACCCTCATGGCAACACACAACGTCATAGTCCCCAACCCCATGGAACAGTCAATCGACCAGTTGGTAAGGGATGGCCGCTACCAGAACTTCAGCGAGGTCGTGCGCGCCGGCCTCCGAATGCTGCTCGAGCATGAGGCATCGGAGTCCGCCAGGCTCGAAGCCCTACGCAACGCGACATCGATCGGCATCATGGAGCTTGAGTCTGAGCAGTTTGATTCTGTAGCTATTGAGGATCTGGAGGCTTACTTCGAAAACCTGGGCCAACTGGCAAGCGAGAAAGAATGAGCCAGCTCCAGGTACACATTTCAAAGCAAGCTCGGACGGACGTCATTGACATCCTACGGTACACAGAAATGAGGTTTGGCGAAGGTGCCCGGCGTCGGTACCAGAGCATCCTGCAGCACACCTTTCGATCCATAGGTGAGGCGCCCGATAGATTGGGCAGCGTCACTCGTGAGGAGATCTCGCCAAGCCTGCGAAGCCTGCACCTGTTTTTCTGCAGATCGGAGAATACCGAAGGCCGACTAGTAAGGCCCAAGCACATCATGTTCTACCGCTCCACTGAGGATCAGATCGTGGAGGTCGTGCGAGTCCTGCATAACGCAATGGAGCTCACACGACATCTGAAATAAACAAACAAGTTCGGAAGAATTGAGCCTGATTGGGCGCTAGTGCTGTGCATGATCTGTTATTGATATAATAGCAGCCCACCCAACCATTGCTAAGCGAGAATCAATGCGCATGAGTATCTGCCTGAAACTCAGCATCGAAATCAAAATTTTTCAGCCGTTCCAGCAAATCCTGAAATGCCTCTTCGCCAGCTATTATACGGGCAAACACAGCGCATTGGCACAGTAGTGAGTCCAGCAATAACCGCCTATCTGCTTCAGACTGAAATCGGTTAACGCCCCTGAGAATCAACTCATAAGCCGTTTCAGCGTAGATACTTGGCTTGATCTGACTATCGAAATGCTCCATACCGCTTCCTCCTCCCTGAGTGGCTCTGCTGTGCCGTCATCAGAGATTGGATGGCGGCGACCCGTAGGGGTGAGAAACCGGCTGATACCAGACCGGCCAGACGCGAACGCCTGCCCTACGGATCGCCATAACGCGACCCGCTGGTATCAATTCAGGTTCTCACACCCGGCGCCGATATGCGGCGCCGGGCAAGGATTACACATGACCGTTCTTCGCCGCAACTAGAATTGCGTTAATCGAACTAGACAACGTCTATTCTATTAGGCCAATGGGTGAAAACATTACGGCTGCTTTCTACATATATATGATAGAGATGCTGCTGAGCATTAGATTTAAGTGAAAGGCTGATCCACCACATCAGCTTGAAAAACTCAGTTATTCTATAATTAACAGCAACACCTGCCTCTTATTGCCTTCATTAATACTTCTCCGAATAAACCTAAAGGGAAATGTCGCAAAGGCAAATGAGGTTGAACGGCTAATGGAATGGATCAGAATGGTAAAAGCTTTACCCTAAAGGGCCGCTGACAGAGGGAAAATGGAGAAGCAAAACTTCACAAGACGACCCTATTCCACGGCAATTTATTCAGTTTGACAGCCCGCATCTTCATCCCTACCTGCCGAAGGATTATCTCAACTCCATCTGCGAAGCCTCAACAGGGCAGTAAAGGAGCTGGGTGTTTCTTCTGATAGGCGGGCCGCCTTCATAAATAAAGATCAAATTAGTTATCGCGACTTTTATTAGACTGACAAAGCTAATGAAAGATTTCGAGCCGACGCGGGACTTTTACCAGCGCCGCGAGGCAGTCATCTTCAATCGACTGGTCCAGGGCCTGCGGATCCAGACCGAGGACAGCCTTCGGGAGAAGATCTTGCCAGACCTACGAGGCCTGCATCTGTTCTTCTACAGATCGGAGAATACCGAGGGCCGAGTAGTAAGGCCCAGGCACATCGTGTTCTACCGCTTCGCTGAGGATCAGATCGTGGAGGTCGCGCGAGTCCTGCATGAAGCAATGGAGCTCACACGACACCTGGTCTACCGCCTCGCGTTTGAAGGATTCAGGAAAACGCCGTCTGGTCTGGGTCATGAACACTCCTAGCGGTGGACATTATCCACCTTAAGCCAGTGTCCACTCAGCGCGGGACAGACCAGTGGCGATGGGTTCTCCATAGTTGTGCACTTCAAAGCAGATCTGGGTCGGATCACGCACCAGGCGCACCTCGATAGGCTGCCGAACATCGCCGTGTTGCACGGCATTGCCCAGCAGGTTGGCGAAGACCCGGCCCATGCGCCCGGGATCGAACAGACCATTGAGCGCCTCCCCCTCCGCGAACAAGACCCGCACCCCGGGGTAGCTGGCACGCACCTCCTCGACTATCTGGGTGCAGAGTGCAGTCAATTCGACAGGTTCCTTGCGGATCTCGATTTGTAGCCGCTGAGATCGTCGCAGGTGCCGAAGCTCAGCTCTATTCGGGCGGTAATGGTAGGTCGAGATAGCCGAAGTTGGTTAGGCTGATATCGTAAAGAAATTTCAGTTTGAATTGACTAAGAAACAAAGATTATTTTTTTATTGCTATGAGCCAAAAAGCTCCTCCAGCGATAAATCCACAAGCCGCCCCCATGATTGGCAAACCACTTTTGATTAAATAAACAGATTGATTATGTTTTGAATGCCAATTCGAAACAATGTCTGGGACAAAGATAGCCGCTCCCAATAGCGCCCCAATAATAGCTCCGCCAGCCATATACGCCGCAGGATTTTCCACACGCCACTTTCTGTTTACCAAAGCGAAGATAGGGACGCCAAAGATAATCATGGCCAGGTAGCCGAACACTAAAAAAACACGCCCCCCCCACTCTGCATCAGCATCACTCGATACTAATAACGACCAGAGATAAATAAGTAACGCAGGAACCACAGGCGCAACTAGAAAACCAAGAAGCAATCTGAATTTTTCGACGTTCATACTTCCTCCTACCGACCGCCACAAGAGCAAGAATTTACAGCATCAGCTGACAGCTTGTACCAGATATTATTTATGAGGAAATCCGCTAACGGGTTACTTGAGCTTTGTAGCCATCCAAGTCCTTCACCAAAGTTATTCATCATTCCACCAGCACTTTCAAAATCCACTGTACGGGCCACATAACCAGGAAATAGTGGATGACCAGGCAAGGTAACATTGACAATTACTGGAGACCCATTATAGCTCATTTCATAACTCATAACCGGACTTGCGATCATCCACTTAGCCCATAGTGGGGACGCATCATTAAGTGTTCCCGATACCGTAGCAGGCATAGGACGACCTGGCGTTGGATTATTACGCACAAAGCTCTCCAGACATGCACGCCCAGCTCCTTCCGCACTAACAGCCTTATTATAAAAATGATAACCAGAAGATGTCGCCCCAATATATTCCGGCCAATTGTTAGGAGCAGGAAACCTTATCTTTGGCCCACCCGGAACCTCGCAACTAACTACGCCGCTAGAACTGATGCAAACAAGCCCATCAGGATCAATATTGTTTATAGGGTTACCACCACCATAGTTATATGTGTTCAAGCCACCACTCAACCCGGTAGGATCGCTTTGTACGTATCTACCTAAATTTTGATCGTAATCACGATGATAATTGTATGCTAAACGAGTTTCTTCATCGTAAATCTGCCCTGGAAATCGTAAAGGAATATGAGTCAACTTACCTGACCCAGAAACATCTTCATTAGGGACTGACGCGCCATAAGCATCGCTACTCCAACTCCAAACAATACCTTGATGAGTACTGGCTAAACGAGGTGTATTCATATAGTCAGAGTGCAAAAACACTATATTAAATCCACTGGGAGCACCACTTTCATAGTTTATTTCTAGCTGCGCCAATGGTAGGCTTTCCAGCCAGAACCAATAACGTGTAACAAGATGGCGCCCTGCAGACGAATATTCAGCCTCACCTAGAAGCTCTCCACTCGCGCCGTATAAATAAGTAGTTCCACCAATTAAAGAGCTATTTTCAGGATTGAACTTTGTCTTCAGAAGCCTTTGACCCTGGTTATTATAGGAAAAAGAAACAATACGCTGACCACCTGCTTGATAGACAGCATTCATTCTCCCGCTTGCATCATAGGCATAACGTAAACCTGTAGAATGTTGGAGCAAATTACCAGCAGCATCGTAGGGAAGATTTACTCCTTCCAGCGCAACTACACGATTACTATCTTTGGCAATATTAGAAATTTGCGCTTCAGAGACAGTTCCGGATGAAAGTTCAGTTGTCCTACGCTCTGCTCGATTACCTGCAGCATCTAGCACATAGTCCTTCTTTTCCACGAGGTTCTGTTCTTGAGTTAAACGACCCAAAGCATCGTACTGATATTGAACTGCACCCCATAAATTACTTCTGTGATTGGATAAATTTCCCACTAGGTCATATTCATATTGATTCTGCCACCCACCCACAGTCTGAGATATTATTTTATAGTCTCTGTCATAAGAACGATTCAAAGATAGACCATTCCCCCAAGTCAATTCTTTGAGTGGACCTAAAGGCATATAAGAAATATTTTTAGCTATAGAAAACCCTTGACCATTTACACTTAGAGTAACATCAGTAGTCCGCCCTAACTTATTACGCTGATATGCAACTGAAATATTATCTGGATACACCTGCTTAATGACCCGACCGGCCTTATCATAGGTGTAATGCAAGGATGAGCCGACATTGAGTCCTGCTAAATTTGCGGTCCAATCTTGAGTAATGCGCTGCCCTTTCTCATCATAAGCATATGAAACAACCCCGCTTGCATCTTTAATAGATGTGAGCCTACCGACGCCCTTATTGCTATTACTTGTCTGATCATATCCATATACAACGTCCAACATAGGCGCTTCTGGATAACTTATACTAGCCAAGCGGTTAAGCGCATCATACTTGTAATTAGTAATCTGCCCAAGCGCATCTACCTTCTGCTTGAGGTTCCCTGCCTCATCGTAACTAAAGTTTGAAGTACCAGCATCCGGGCTCTTGATTTGCAATACTCTATCCTGTTCATCATAGCTGTACTGGGTAGTTACACCTCGAGCATCTATAACTTTTGATACATTGTCTCCAGCATCATACTTTAGCTCTGTAACTCCACCATTCGCATCGGTAATACGATAGATGCGTCCTAATGCATCAAAAGCACTACTACTTGAATTATTAAGCGCATTAATTTTCTGATTCTGCTGACCATTCAGGTCGTATGAAAATCTTGTAATTTGTCCTGCAGCACCAACCAGGGTTAGAATTCGACCTAACTCATCGTATGTTCGTTGTTGCTGTCGAAGAATAGTCCCATTAGAGTCTTTAACTTGTACAAGTATACGATTACCCATAGCATCTAAAACATAAGTCTGTGACTCCCCCATGGCATTCGAAACGCCAATTACTCGTCTTGATTCATCATATGTATATTGAAGAAATCCACCATTCGGATCTGTTATTCGTGTAACATCTCCCACGGAGTTATAGGCGAATAATGTTTCCCCACCATCGACTACAACGGACTCAAGCAAACCTTTCACAGTAAACTTAAAACTCGTTGCAACTCCATTTGAATCTGTTATTTCCTGAGCGCGCCCTTGACTATCAAAATCAGAAAATTTTACTGATTGCCCAAGAGCATTGTTAACCCCAACTAGATTATCATCCTGATCATACTTATAAGTGAGTATGTCGGACAAATCCAATCTAGGACCATCGACGGTTAAAATTTTCCCTGTAGATGTATAGGTATATTTAATAACCCCATCAGCAAAAGACCAAAAACTTGCGCACATACAAACCACGAACACCAATACTTCCCTAAAGCCAACAAGAGAACCCATAAAAACCTCTCGGAAATGAGGAATTATTTTTTAATTACCTGCTGACTTACAATCCTTCCTACTTCGTCATAGGTGAACAGTGTGATTCTAGTCGGCTCAGTAATTTTAGTTTTCAAATAATGCTGGGGATCCCATTCCGTACTTATTGTTCTGGCCATGAGAGATCCGCTAGCTTCAATGCGGGAGACTTCTAATCCACGTTCATTGTAAGAATATTTAGTAACATTGCCTTCTGCATCGGTTTTACTAAGCATCTGACCGGCAGCATTGTACGTATAACTAGAGTCACTGTACGGGCAATTATTTGTTGGCCCAGCACCAATGTAAGTAACTAGGCCTCGACCTCCAAAATCTTCCACAATATATGAGGTACGAATACCCAGTTCATTTGTAGTGGTACGCATACTATTAAGATATTCAACCAACATACGTCCACCACCAGAACGTTGGTTTTCTATAGCGCGCCCCTTAGCATCGTATTTCCACGCCACATATTTAACCCCACGTTCATCGATGATACTCGTTAGCAGGTACGAGTTGACTGGATCTTCATACGCGTACTCCCTACTATTTAAAACACCATCATAACTTGAGTTAACCTTAATAAGACGCGAAGGACTATTCACATCTTGACTATACGCATAATTTACGATTACACCTTGCGCACTTAAGCTTATAGGCTGAAATCTGTCATCCTGTGTAAATACGATATTTTTTCCACTAGAGCTAATAACAGATACTTTTCCTTCTACGTAATCTAACGACAACAATTCGCCACTATTGGTCCGCCATGAAGTAAGGCGACCAAACTTATCAAAAGAGTACTTTTGATTATCAATATCTATATAGACCCAAGACCCCGAAAGTTTAGTCAACCCTCCACTACCCAGCCCACCGCCGCTGACAACTCCACCCACAACATTATAGAAATATGTTTTTCCTGTCATTTTAACAAGAGCAATTTTGTCCTGCGAGAAAGAAAGATGAGTAGAAAAATTGTGACGCCAGACGCCATCCGCACTATTATAGTGCCTGGAAAATTTTAAATCCGATCCGAGGATTGAGTAATCTTGCTCTTCCTCATAAACATTTCCTGTAACTAGATCTATAGGATCACCGACACAACTTAATGAAGGTGGAGGGCCGTTCTGTTCATCAGTACCACACTCCCCTGTTATTTTATTAAACTTATATGGCGAGTCGCACGAACCAACAATATATCGAACATAGAAATTCGGGCAGTTCATATCCGACGATGGAAAAAAAAAGCACCCTATTACCTCAACACCTTCCATATGTGTGCCAGTGAAGTCTGTAAACCACTTATGGCAACTAGGTCGAGGCCTACTCCAATTGACACCAATCATCGCCTTTTCACACTCCGAAAAAGCCTGATCAAAAGTTTCATATAACCCAAAGTGAAATACCCCGACTACCTCTCCATTTAAAATATCAACACGCACCTTATCTGCACTTGCTGACTGCAGGAGGAACAACCCACAAAGAAAAACAAGTATTTTTGAAATAATCGCCCCCCTAAATCTATCGTTTAGCTCGAAAAAGACATTTTGAAACTTATGATTACCCCAAAATCTCATTCTTCACCTCAAATCCTTAAGAGGAATAATTTATAAACAAAATAACCTTCTCACTTGCAGAGCAAATAACTCAAAAACCATAAATATATAATTAAACTCTTCAGTTCAAGCCTAAAACTTATCGAACAAATTAACAAAACAGTTAACATCCTTAATGTTCAATTCTGCATTTTGGGTATAGCTGTCATTTCAAAAAAGTAAAGAAAACATGCACACTTGGCGGTTTCTCGGAGCGTTCAAAAAGTGAGCAGAAAAGGGGGGAACGGCTAATGGAATGGGTCGGAATGGTAAAAGCCTTACCCGAAAGGGCCGCTGATCGCGGAAAAAAATGGAGTAAGCGTCTAGCTAACACACCTTCAATGCTGTTGCGAAAGACTTAGATTTTCGCGGCTCAGGGCTGACCTTCCTAATTCCTGCCAAAAACAGTCTCCGGCCCACGCTGCTTTCAAATGCTACATTCAAGCTTTTACTGGCAGGCCGCCTTCATGCACCTCAACCCTGATCATTTCCTACAAACGAAGAATGGACGCCTTATCAACGCTGAGCTAAATAGGTTGGCTTGGCAGAGGGCTCACCGCGCCCTATCAAAGGCTCTGCTAGCGATTCCCAAGCCTTCTCGTCTGTATCTATTGATAGGCCCTCAGGGTGCAGGAAAAAGCACCTGGGCCAAATCGATGCTCGTAGTTGAGCCTAGCGCTGTAATCTTTGATACCATCCTGGTTCAACGCTGCGAGCGTGAACCGCTCATACAGGTTGCCAAGGAGTATGAGGTAGATGTAATTGCAACTTGGTTCACTACTTCGCTGGAAGACTGTTTGGCACGCAATCAATTGCGCCCTGATGATGAGATTGTTCCTGAAAATGCCATCAGGAACGTCTTTAAAGCACTTCAGCCTCCATGCTTGAGCGAGGGTTTCACCGAGATTTTAGTCATTGATGCACAGGCTAGCGCGAACGCTTATGTTCCTAAAGGCTGAGTCGTCTTCCAATTATGCGCCAACATCTCGGTGCGTCGGCAGCCTCGCCAGTACGCCCTTCAAATACTCATACGGATCATGCCCGTTCATGCGTGCCTACTGGATCAGATTCATGATCGCCGCCGCTCTTCAGCCAGGAATGCTTGATCCCCACCGTCGCTGGTCGCCTTGAGCACGTACAGATTTCGGCTAAGACAGCCTAGCGTAATAATTGCTAGCTAGTATGGGCTTTCAGCGTATGACACAGCCGTCGAATCGAGCAGTGGTCGTTTTTACCTACCGCGACTAGCTACCACGAAAACCGAACCACCAGTCCTTTACCACCGGACATTTGCTATTTGTTAAACGTGAACAGCCAAACGGCATATGAATAGATCCCGCCTAAAGACGACAACTCGCCGGCGCCTATACCCGCGCGATCATTAGTTGTTCGAAGAACGGTGCCCGCAGGCCGTCCGTGCGCCCGGCGAAGTAGCGCTGCTCCAACTCGGCCGGAGCGACCAGTAGCGCCTCGGTAAACCCCAGCTCCAACAGCCAGTGCTGCAACTGCCCGGGGTCGAAGCGGCTGATCCAGGGTTCGCCGCGAGCGGCCGCCAGGCTGGAAAACACCTGCACCGCCTCCTGGTCCAGGCCATCGAGCCCCGGATCCTT
>NZ_NEIQ01000030.1:0-36591 GCF_002112765.1 Pseudomonas sp. B6(2017)
GTCGACCTGGGCCGGGTCGATGCCGGTCTGGGCCAGCAGTTGGCGGATCACCGCGGCGCCGAGGTCGACGGCGGGAATGGCCGCCAGCGAGCCCTGGAAAGTGCCCACGGCGGTGCGGGTAGCGGCAACGATTACGACGTCTTGCATGGTCGGGTCCTCAGATTCGATGGCTGGGGCCTGGAGCGGTTCGGCGAACCCGTCGTCCAGGCGCTGGAAGTCTTGAAAATCATGGTGGCACACAACCCTGGAGGCCGGCCAATCGCGAACCGGCCGGTCGCGTTGTGCTCGGTCGGTCGCTGTCTACAGGCCCATGCGTCGCCTGGCGCGATGGGCCGAGCTGTCGCGTACCGCCCAGCGCAGCATCGGCGCGCTGCGCTTGATGCTGGCGCGGATCAGCTGGCGTTGCAGCGGGCTCTGCTCGACCCCCAGCAGCTCGCCGGCCCAGTCCGGCAGCAGGTCGATCCCGGCTTGCATCATCAACGAGCCAAAGGGTTTGGCCAGGCGGCTGGGGGCTGGTGCGGCCTGCAGCAGGCGCAGCACTTCGCGGCTGCGCTGGTCGCACAACAACTGCGGGCGCATGGCTTGCAGGTAATCGGCCACAGCCTGCCGTGAACGGGGTACGTCGCGGGCGCCCAGGCGCTCGGCCACCAAGGCGATTTCATCGTAGTAGCGATCCTGGTCGGCGCCGGACAAGCGCGGATTGAAATAGCGCAGGTGAGCCGCCAGGAAACTGCTGACCTCAGCTACATGGACCCAGGTCAGCAGGTCTGGATCGCTGGCCGCGTAGGGCCGGCCATCGGGGGCGGTGCCGGTGATGTGCAAGTGAATGCCACGGACTTTCTCGATCAGCCACTGGGCGTCCTGGCGCGAGCCGAAGGTGGTCCCGGAAATGAACTGCCCGGTGCGGCGCAGGCGGCCGATCAGGTCCTGGCGAAAGTTGGAGTGGTCCCAGACCCCGGCCAGCGCCAAGGGATGCAGGGCTTGCAGCAACAGGGCGCTGATGCCGCCGATCAGCATGCTGCTGAAGTCGGCATGCACTTGCCAGCAAACGGCCCCTGGACCGAATAGACCCGGATCGCCCTTGGGGTTTTCCAGGTCGAGCTGGCCCAGGGACAGGCCGGAGAGGCTCATGACCTGGCTTTCGATACGGCTGCGAATGAATTCCATGACGGCTCGCTGCTGTTGGGAAACGATGGCGCGGCCGGGCCGCGCCGCTTTCAGAGGTTCAAGCGTTGATCGATCAGGCCCTGCACCACTCCAGGGTCGGCCAGGGTCGAGGTATCGCCCAGGCTGTCCAGCTCGTTGCAGGCAATCTTGCGCAGGATACGCCGCATGATCTTGCCCGAGCGAGTCTTGGGCAGGGCCGGTGCCCACTGGATCAGCTCCGGCTTGGCGAAGCTGCCGATCTCGCGGCTGACCAGGGCCAGGAGTTCCTGCTTCAGGGTGGCGTCGGGCTCTATCCCCTGCATTGGCGTGACGAAGGCATAGATACCTTGGCCCTTGAGGTCATGGGGATAACCCACCACGGCGGCTTCGGCGATGCTGTCGTGGAGCACCAGGGCGCTCTCTACCTCCGCGGTACCGATGCGGTGTCCGGAGACGTTGATCACGTCATCGATGCGCCCGGTGATCCAGTAGCTGCCGTCTTCATCGCGTCGGGCGCCGTCACCGGTGAAGTAGTAGCCCGGGTAAGGCGCGAAGTAGGTCTCGACCATGCGTTGCGGGTCGCCATAGACGGTACGGATCTGCCCGGGCCAACTGCCCTTGAGCACCAGGATGCCGCTACCGGCGCCCTGGATCTCCTGGCCCTGGTCATCCAGCAACACCGGCTGCACGCCGAACATCGGCGTCATGGCGCAACCGGGCTTGATTTGCCGGGTGCTGGCCAGCGGGCTGAGCATGATGCCGCCGGTCTCGGTCTGCCACCAGGTATCGACGATCGGGCAGCGTTGTTCGCCCACCTCGTTGAAATACCATTCCCAGGCCTCCGGATTGATCGGCTCACCGACGCTGCCGAGCAGGCGCAGGCTGGCGCGCGAGCTGTTGCGCAACGGTCCGGCACCTTCGCGCATCAAGGCGCGCAAGGCGGTGGGCGCGGTGTAGAAGATGTTCACCCGATGCTTGTCCACTACTTCCCAGAAGCGCGAAGTGCTGGGGTGGTTGGGGACTCCTTCGAAGATCAGCGTGGTGGCGCCGTTGGCCAGCGGACCGTAGAGGATATAGCTGTGGCCGGTGACCCAGCCGACATCGGCGGTGCACCAGAAGACCTCGCCGTCGCGGTAGTCCATGACGTACTTGAAGGTCATGGCCACCTGCAGCAGGTAGCCGCCGGTGGTATGCAGCACCCCCTTGGGTTTGCCGGTGCTGCCGGAGGTGTAGAGGATGAACAGCGGATCCTCGGCGTCCATCGGTTCGGGGGCGCACTGGTCGCTGCTGGCGGCCATGGCCTGCTCATAGTGAATGTCGCGGCCGTCGACCCAGTTCACTACTGCGCCGGTGCGCTGGACCATGATCACATTGCTGACGTCCGGGCAACTGAGCAGCGCCTTGTCGACGTTGCTTTTAAGCGGCACCAGCTTGCCGCCGCGCAGGCCTTCGTCGGCGGTGATCAGGGTATGGCAATCGGCATTGAGGATCCGGTCGCGCAGGGCCTCCGGAGAGAAGCCGCCGAAAACCACCGAATGCACGGCACCGATGCGCGTGCAGGCGAGCATGGCGTAGGCGGCCTCGGGAATCATCGGCATGTAGATGCATACCCGGTCGCCTTTCTTCACGCCGCGGCTCTTGAGCAGGTTGGCCAGCCGGCAGACCTGTTGGTGCAAGGTGCGGTAAGTGATGCGCAAGGATTCGGCAGGGTCGTCGCCTTCCCAGATGATTGCGGTCTGGTCACCGCGTGTTTCCAGGTGACGGTCGATGCAGTTGTAGCTGACATTGAGCTGGCCGCCGCGGAACCAACTGGCCTGGCCGGTGCGGCTGTCATGGCGATGCACTTCGGCCCAGGGTTGGCTCCAGTGCAAAAAACGCTTGGCTTGCCCGGCCCAGAACAGTTCTGGCTGCTCGATGGACTGGCGATAGAGGTGGAGGTAGTCGTCCTGGCTCAGTTGGGCTGCCTGGCGGACGGCATCGGCTTTCGGAAAAATGCTGATATCGAACATGACGGCTCCTTGTGCTTGTTTGGCGACAAGGCTCAAGGGTGCGCGCATGTGAGGGCAAGGTTCAAGGGCCATGGCCCGAACGGGAGCCGGCAAGCCGGCTCCCGCAGAGTGGCGATCAGCCGCGATGACGACCGCGGAAGTAGTTGATCAGCCCCTGGGTCGAGGCATCCTCGGCGCTGGTTTCGTCGCTGCCCACCAGGCGACCGTAGACGCCCTTGCCCAGCTCCTTGCCCAGCTCCACGCCCCATTGGTCGAAGGCGTTGATGCCCCAGATCACGCTCTGCACGAACACCTTGTGCTCGTAGAGCGCCACCAGCGCGCCAAGACGCCGTGGGCTGATGCGCTCGACCACCAGGGTGTTGCTCGGCCGGTTGCCGGGGATCACCTTGTGCGGTGCGAGACGTTGCACCTCGGCTTCGCTCAGGCCCTTGTTGCGCAGCTCGCTCTCGGCTTCGGCGCGGGTCTTGCCGAGCATCAGCGCCTGGCTCTGGGACAGGCAGTTGGCGTACAGCCACTGGTGGTGGTCGGCCACCGGGTTGAAGCTGACGATCGGCACGATGAAGTCGGCCGGGATCAGTTGGGTACCTTGGTGCAGCAACTGGTGGTAGGCGTGCTGGCCGTTGCAGCCCACGCCGCCCCAGATCACCGGACCGGTATCGGTGCCCACCGGGGTACCGTCCTGGCGCACGCTCTTGCCGTTGGATTCCATGTCCAGCTGCTGCAGGTGCTTGGTGATGTTGCGCAGGTAGTGGTCGTACGGCAGGATCGCGTGGCTCTGCGCGCCCCAGAAGTTGCCGTACCACACGCCCAGCAGCGCCAGCAGTACCGGCATGTTCTGCTCGAACGGCGCGCTCTGGAAGTGCTGGTCCATGGTGTAGGCGCCGGACAGCAGTTCCTTGAAGTTGGACATGCCGATGGCCAGGGCGATCGGCAGGCCGATGGCGGACCACAACGAGTAGCGCCCGCCGACCCAGTCCCACATCGGGAAGATGTTCTCTTCGCGGATGCCGAAGGCCACGGCGGCGGCGTTGTTGCTCGACACCGCGATGAAGTGGCGGTGCAGCTCGGCTTCGGAACCGCCCTGGGCCAGGTACCAGGCGCGTGCGGCCTGTGCGTTCTTCAGGGTCTCGAGGGTGTTGAAGGATTTGGACGAGACGATGAACAGCGTGGTCTCTGCGCGGATCTTCGCCGAAAGCTCATGGAATTCGCTGCCGTCGATATTGGCCAGGTAGTGGCAGCGCACGCCCTTGTGGGTGTAGGACAGCAGGGCTTCGGATACCAGCTCCGGACCGAGGAAGGAGCCGCCGATGCCGATGTTTACCACGTCGGTGATGGGTTTCTCGGTATAGCCGCGCCACAGGCCGTCGTGGATGCGGCCCACCAGTTCGGTGATCTGGTTCAGCACCTTGTGCACTTCCGGCATGACGTTCACGCCATTGACCGACAGCTTGTCGCCTACCGGGCGGCGCAGGGCGGTGTGCAGGGCCGGGCGGCCTTCGGAGGCGTTGACCAGTTCGCCGGTCATCATCGACTTGATTGCGTCGGCCAGCCCGACTTCCTTGGCAAGGTCCACCAGCAGGTCGCGGGTCTGGCCGGTGATCAGGTTCTTGGAGTAGTCGAGAAACAGTCCGCAGCTGCTCAGGGTGAACTGGCTGAAGCGCTGTGGGTCGGCATTGAATGCCTCGCGCATGCTGAAATCCTGCATGGCTTGGCGATGCTCTTTCAACGCTTGCCAGGCGGGCAGAGCGGTAACGTCGTGAGGAGTGCGGTAGTACGCCATCGCTGCGGTTTTCCTTTTGCTTGAACTGCCTTTTGGACACTGAAAAGCCCGGAACGTCCATTCTGGATTCACGGGCTTGGTGCGTTCGGCCCTGTGCTGATTCGATTAATCACCCGGGGCGACAACAGTAACTCCAGCCTGGGCTCCTGTCTCGGCCTTCTCCGACTTGCGGTCGGTACTATTTTGCACCGACCGCGCGGCATGGGTTTGCGGTGTGGAGTAACTAAGGGTTCAGGCGACCTGAACCGGAATCGCGTGGCTGGTGTGGCTCAGCTCGTTGCCGGGAGCCATGTACAGCATGCGTGGCTTGAAGTTGAGCAATTCGGCTTCGCTGTAGTGGGCGTAGGCGCAGATGATCACCCGGTCGCCGACCTTGGCCTTGTGTGCGGCCGCGCCGTTCACCGAGATCATGCGCGAGCCGGATTCGCCACGGATGGCGTAGGTGGTGAAGCGTTCGCCATTGTCGACGTTGTAGATCTGGATCTGCTCGTATTCGCGAATGCCGGAGAGGTCCAGCCAGTCGCCGTCGATGGCGCAAGAGCCTTCGTAGTCAAGCACGGCGTGGGTGACTTCTGCGCGATGCAGCTTGGCCTTGAGCATGATGGCGTGCATGGGATTTTCCCTAGGTCGGATCCTCGAAAAGGGGCCTGCAGTTTTGGCTGCAGGCCCCGGCGGGCGGCAGTTTGCCCGAAGGTTGGGGTTCGGGCAATCGGCTGATCAGGCCGGCGCGTCGAGGTCCAGGTGCAGGTTGTCGATCAGGCGCGTGGTACCCAGGTAGGCCGCCACCAGGATCACCAGGTCTCGGTCCTCGGCGGTGGCCGGGCGCAGGTTCCGGGCGTGACGGATTTCCAGGTAGTCCTGGCGCAGGCCGGCGGCTTCCAGCAGGCGCTGCTGTTCGGCCAGCAGTTGCGGATAGTCGCGCGCGCCATTGCGGATGGCCTCGGCGATCTGGCCCAGGCTGCGATAGAGCACCGGGGCGATGGCCCGCTGTTCTGCGCTCAGGTAACCGTTGCGCGAGGACAACGCCAGGCCATCCTCGGCCCGCACCGTGGGTTCGCCGATGATCTGGATCGGCATGTTCAAGTCATGCACCAGGGCGCGGATGACGGCCAGCTGCTGGTAGTCCTTCTGGCCGAACACCGCGAGATCGGGCTGCACCATGTTGAACAGCTTGCTGACCACCGTGGCCACCCCTTCGAAGTGCCCGGGGCGGCTGCCGCCGCACAGGCCTTCGGACAACTGGGGAACGCTGACCCGGGTCTGTCCGGCCATGCCGTCGGGGTACATCTCTTCGACAGTGGGGGCGAATAGCAGGTGGCAGCCAGCCTGGAGCAGTTTTTCCTGGTCGGCGGCGAGGGTGCGGGGATATTTGTCCAGGTCTTCGCCGGCGCCGAACTGCAGCGGGTTGACGAAGATGCTGGCGACCACGAAGTCCACTCTCTGTGCGGCCTTGGCCACCAGCGCGGCGTGCCCGCTGTGCAGGTTGCCCATGGTCGGCACGAAGCCGATGCGCTTGCCTTCGCTGCGAGCGCGAGCAACCGCGGCGCGCAACTCACGCACGGTCTTTACAGTATTCATGCGGAGAACCCGTGTTCGGCGCCAGGGAAGGTGACAGCCTTGACTTCCTGCACGTAGGCGCTCAGCGCCGCCTGGATGCTGTCCTTGCCGGTCATGAAGTTCTTCACGAACTTGGGCGAACGGCCGGTGAGGGACAGGCCCAGCATGTCGTGGAGCACCAGTACCTGGCCGTCGGTGGCGCTGCCGGCACCGATGCCGATCACCGGGATCTTCACCGCCTGGGTGATTTCCGCCGCCAGCTCGCTGGGCACGCATTCGAGCAGCAGCATGGCCGCACCGGCCTGTTCCAGGGCGATGGCGTCGGCACGCATCTGCCGGGCCTGGCTCTCGTTGCGTCCCTGGACCTTGTAGCCGCCCAAGACGTTCACGGTCTGTGGGGTCAGCCCCATGTGCACGCAGACCGGGACGCCACGCTCGTTCAGCAGGCGGACCGGTTCGGCCAGCCAGGCCGCGCCTTCGATCTTGACCATGTGCGCACCAGCCTGCATCAGCTGCGCCGAACTGCTCAGGGCCTGTTCAGTGGTGGCGTAGGACATGAAGGGCAGGTCGGCGAGGATCAGGGCCCCGCTGTTGCCGCGTTTTACCGCTGCGACATGGTAGGCCATGTCGGCGACGGTGACTGGCAATGTGCTGTCGTGCCCTTGCAAGACCATGCCCAAGGAGTCGCCGACCAGCAGGACTTCGACGCCGGCTTCGTTGCATGTGTTGGCGAAGGTGGCGTCATAGCAGGTCAGCATGGTGATTTTTTCACCTTTCTGCTTGAGGCTTTGCAGGGTGGTCAGAGTGATGTCTGGCATGAAAAGGGGTCCTCATTCAGGCGCTTTGGAAACTACTGCGAGTAACGCGCGTGATTCTTCGTTGTTCAGGCGCACGGTCTTTTGTCGTGCTTATACAGCCTGCTTCCAAGCGATTTGAACGATCCCGGATACGCCCCCGTGGGGCGTCATGTACAGCTTGCCATGGTGGAAAAAGGTCGCGTGCCGACGGGTGTTCCGCCCTTGCATCACTGCCTCTGCCTGGCGTTTCCCGGGTTCGCCGCGAACAAGCTTCACTTGAATTGCGCCCTTTAACGCCGTGATGGCGGCAACGGGACGCCTATAGTCGTGAGGAGAACTCTGGAAGTCAATTAGATGTGTTACCGCATTGTTACGGCGGTAGTGTTACCGCCGTTACTGATGCGTTTCAGCTGTCAGGCCTGGCGTTCCAGGCCGACAAATGGGCAGGCGGCGAGCAGTTCCCGCAGGCTGCGGCCATCGGCCAGATGCAGGTCGGCCGGAGCCAGTTCCGCCAGGGGATAGAGGACGAAGGGGCGGGCCTGCATGTGGTAGTGCGGGACTTTGAGGCGGGGTTCGTCGATCAGCCGATCACCGAACAGCAGGATATCCAGGTCCAGGGTCCTTGGGCCCCAGCGTTCGTGGCGTTCCCGGCCTTGTTGTTGCTCGATGGCTTGCAGCGCATCGAGCAATTGCAGCGGCTCGAGGGCGCTGTCCAGCGCCGCCACGGCGTTGGTGAAACGCGGTTGGCCGGGCAACAGCGAATCGCTTTGGTAGAACGCCGAAACGCCATGCAGACGGCTCGCGGGGATCTTCCCCAGGGCCTCGATGGCGCTGCGCAGTTGCTCCTCGGGATCCGCCAGGTTGCTGCCCAGGCCGATATAGATACGCTCCATCGGTCATTCGCCCGACATATCGGCGCCGCCGGCCCGCTTGCGCTTGGCACCACCGCTGCGCCGGCGTTTGCGTGGAGCGCCACTGGCATCGTCCTTGCCGCTGAGGTCACGGATCATGTCGCGACGTTCGGTGTCATTGGCGTCCTGGTAGTCGGTCCACCATTCACCTAGGCCGTCGGTTTGTTCGCCGGCGCTTTCGCGTAGCAGCAGGAAATCGTAGCCGGCGCGGAAGCGTGGATTGTCCAGCAATTGGTCGGCTCGCTTGCCACTGCGGCGCGGTAGACGTTCCTGCATGTCCCAGATCTCGCGGATCGGCATGGTGAAACGTTTGGGGATGGCGATGCGCTGGCACTGTTCGGCGATCAGTTCGTGGGCGGCTTCCTGCATGGCCGGGATCGGCGGCATGCCGCGTTCCTGCAGGTGCAGGACCCGGGCAGGCAGGGCCGGCCAGAGCAGGGCGGCGAACAGGAAGGCCGGGGTTACCGGTTTGTTCTGCTTGATCCGCAGATCGGTGTTGGCCAATGCCTCGCTGATCAGCGTATGGGTGTAGGTCGGGTTGTATTCCAGGGCTTCGGCACTGGCTGGGAACAGCGGATCGAACAGCTGCAGGTCCACCAGCATCTCGAAGGTATCGGCGGCATGGCCGGAGAGGAACAGCTTGAGCACTTCCTCGAACAGACGCGCCGAAGGGATTTCCCGCAGCATCGGCGCCAGTTCGCGGATCGGTGCGGCGGTGTGCTTCTCGATCCCGAAGTTCAGCTTGGCGGCAAAGCGCACCGCTCGCAGCATGCGCACCGGATCTTCCTGGTAGCGCTTGCGCGGATCGCCGATCAGACGCACCAGGTTGTTGCGAATGTCGTGGACGCCATTGGCATAGTCGAGGATGCGTTCGCTGACCGGGTCGTAGTACAGGGCATTGATGGTGAAGTCGCGGCGTTGCGCGTCATCTTCCAGGGTGCCATAGACGTTGTCCCGCAGGATCCGCCCGCTTTCGTTGCGCGAGGATTGGTTGCTGTCCTCTTCGTCTTCGTTCTGCGGGTGATTGGCGCGGAAGGTCGCCACCTCGATGATTTCGCGACCGAAGTGGATGTGCACCAGCTTGAACCGCCGGCCAATGATTCGCGCATTGCGAAACTCGGCCCGGACCTGTTCCGGAGTGGCGCTGGTGGCGACGTCGAAATCCTTGGGGGTGATGTTGAGCAGCATGTCGCGCACGCAGCCACCCACCAGGTAGGCCTGGTAGCCGGCGTTCTGCAGGCGTTCGACGATATTGACCGCATACCGGCTGAACTGGGCGCGCTGCAGCGAATGCTGGCTGCTGTTGAGCACTTCAGGGGTGCTGCGTTTATGTTGCGTACGACGCAAGGGAGAACGGAATGACTGGAACAGCTTCTTCAGCATGGGATGCACTGTTTGAAGGAATGTTCGGCCAAAACGAAGAATGACCGCATGATGGGCGGGGATTCTAGCATTTAGTCGAAGGATGGTGTAGGAAGCTGCCGCGACTTATGCACAGCACATTCCATCAGGATGAGTCGTGGGGATGGGAGTGAGGCGATGGCTGAACGCCAGGAACCACAAGGGGAGCCGAAGCTCCCCCAGAATAGTTGCGTGCTCTATTTTTATTATTGGTTTCGGGCTTCTTGTTTTTGTTTAACGCCCTTGCCATCTGGTTTGTCCAGAGTGGCCCTCCCAATCGGGAGCCAAGAGCAAACGGATTGCTTTGATCGCTGAGTTGCAATGATCTTTCGATCCAACCAGTTCAGGCTCTGCTTTAGGGCAGTTTTTGTTGTTCTCAGCCTGGTTGTGGGGCAAGCCCCAAATACAACGCCTCTTCAAAAGAATCAGTTAGCTGCGCCTCCGCCGTGTTGTTTTTGTTATGCGTGAGTCGATTCGTCTTATTTTTATTGTCTTGTGCATTGCTTGTTATTGTTCTTGTACCAAACATATAGCAGGTGCCGTGCCAACTTTTGCAAAGCCCAGGAAAACAAGGGGTTAGGCGGGATGGGCTGCTTTTCTCGAGGCAAAAAAAACCGGGGCTTCGTTACCTTTAGCCCCGGCTTCTGTTACGTCCACTTACAGGGGTAACAGTTTTTTTCACAAACCCGGTGTTACCCCACCAAGTCGCGCAGGTATCAGCTTTCGCTGGTCACCCCGCTCTTGCGCCGTGGGATACCCAGGCGCTGGCGGCGTTCCCACAGGCACTTGCGGCTGACGCCCAGCTTGCGTGCCAGCTCGGTCTCGGTCATGTGGTCCTGGTGCTCGAGGACGAAGTGCTGGAAGTAGTCTTCCAGGGACAGGTCTTCGGTGGGCTCATGGCTGGTCGGCGCTGTTTGCGGCGCCAGGCTGCCGAAGTCTTCGTCTTCCAGGTCGCTCAGCTCGATGTCGATGCCCAGCAGGTCCGCGGAGATTTCCGGACTCTCGCACAGGATCACCGCGCGCTCGACGGCGTTTTCCAGCTCACGCACGTTACCGGGCCAGGAATAATGGCGGATCGCTTGTTCGGCATCGGCGGCGAACTTCAGGTCCGTACGGCCGATGCGCGCACTTTGGCGGGCGAGGAAGGCGTTGGCGATTTCGTTGACGTCGGCGCCGCGCTCACGCAGGGCCGGCAGTTTCAAGGCGATTACATGCAGGCGGTAATACAGGTCTTCACGGAACTGGCCGATCTTCGACAGGCTCTTGAGGTCGCGGTGGGTCGCGGCGATCAGGCGGACATCGACCTTCTGCGACTGCACCGAACCCACGCGGCGGATCTCGCCCTCCTGCAAGACCCGCAGCAAGCGCGCCTGGGCCTCCAGCGGCAGCTCGCCGATTTCGTCGAGGAACAGCGTGCCGCCGTCGGCCGCTTCCACCAGGCCGGCACGTCCGGCACTGGCGCCGGTGAACGCGCCTTTTTCATGGCCGAACAGTTCGGATTCGATCAGGGTTTCCGGAATGGCCGCACAGTTCACCGAGATCATCGGCGCCTTGGCGCGCTTGGATAGGTTGTGCAGCGCCCGGGCCACCAGCTCCTTGCCGGTACCGGATTCACCCTGGATCAGTACATTGGAATCGGTTGGCGCCACCTTGCGGATCTTGCCGTACAGATCCTGCATGGGCGCGCAGGAGCCGATGATGCCGATCTCGCCGTTGCTGGCCGCGCTCTTGTCGGTGCCGGCGGCCTTGCCGGCTGGCCGCTCGGCCGGTGCCTGGTCGGCGCTTTGCCGGTCCCGCAGGATACGTGCCACGGCCTGGAGCATCTCGTCGTGGTCGAACGGCTTGGCGATGTAGTCCACCGCGCCCATTTTCATCGAGTCCACGGCCGAGCGCAGGCTGGCGTAGCTGGTCATGATCAGCACCGGCTTACCTTGGCCCAGCTTGATCAGCTCGGTGCCCGGGGCGCCTGGCAAACGCAGGTCGCTGACGATCAGGTCGAACGTGGGAATACTGAAGCGTTCCTGTGCTTCCTGCACCGAACCGGCCTCGCTGACCTGATACTGGTTGCGTTCCAGCAGGCGTCGCAAGGCGGAGCGGATGATGGTTTCGTCTTCGACGATCAGAATATGCGGCATTGATTCAATTCTCTCGACGGTCTCAGTTCACAGCGGACGTCGCTTCGACATGGCGCGGCAAGGTCACTCGAATACGGGTGCCGCGCTGGCTCTGTGGATCGGCCGGGCTGTCGATGGTGATTTGTCCATAATGCTCTTCAACGATGGAATAGACCAGTGCAAGGCCCAGACCGGTGCCTTCCCCTGGATCCTTGGTGGTGAAAAACGGTTCGAACAATCGGTCCATGATGTTCTTGGGAATACCGCTGCCTTCGTCTTCCACGATCAGGTCGACCGTATGCTCGAAAGCCTCGCTCTTGACGCGTACCGCGCTCCCGGCGGGGGAGGCGTCGCGGGCATTGGACAGCAGGTTGATCAACACCTGGGCCAGGCGCTGGGGATCGCCATCCACCCAGTGGTCGGGATCGCATAAATTGAAGAACTGCACCTCGAAATTACGCCGGTTCAGCGCCAGCAGGCCGATGGCATCCTGGGCCACTTCGGCCAGGCATACGGCTTCGTCGTTGTGCTGGTGGCTGCCGGCATGGGCGAAACTCATCAGCGACTGGACGATGCGCGAGATGCGTTTGGTCTGCTCCAGGATCTGCTCGCTGATCTCCGTCAGTTCGCCATCTTCCTCGCGTTCCTCGCGCAGGTTCTGCGCCAGGCAGGCGATGCCGGTGACCGGGTTGCCGATTTCATGGGCGACGCCGGCGGCCAGGCGGCCGATACTGGCCAGGCGTTCGGAGTGCACCAGCTTGTCTTCCAGGGTCTGGGTCTCGGTCAGGTCCTCCACCAGCAGCACCAGGCCGCTGTTGCCCGGCGCCAGGGGCTCGTCGATGGCTGCCTTGTGCAGGTTCAGCCAGCGGGTCTGGCCGTCCAGGGCCAGATGCTGCTTGTGCAGGTGTTCGTCGGGCAGGTCGATGAAGCCCTGGAGCAGGTCCCTCCACGGGTTGGCGATGGTACCCAGGCGCGACCCCACCACATGCTGGGCGGGAATCCCGGTGAGTTCCTCCATGGCCTTGTTCCACATCAGGATCTCCTGGTCCTTGGCCAGGGAGCAGACGCCCATCGGCAGCTCTTGCAGGGTCTGCCGGTGGTAGCGGCGCAGGGCGTCGAGCTCGGCGGCCAGGCCAGTGAGGCGCGAGTGGTAGTCCTCGAGCCGGCTCTCGATGAAGTGGATGTCCTCGGTCACATAGTTCTCGCCACCGGCCTTGTAGGGCAGGAAGGTCTCCACCATGTCCTGGGCCACGCTGGGGCCCATCAGCCCGGACAGGTTGGCCTCGATGCGGTCCCGCAGGCGTCGCAGCGCATAGGGGCGGCGTTCGTCGAAGGGCAGGTAGAGATCGCGCAGGGCCTGTTCCACTTCCTTCTGCGCGGCCTTGGCCCCCAGTGGCTTGGCCAGCTGGGTGGCGAACTCCTGGGGCGAGGCCGCATGCAGCTCCCGGCGCTGCGGTCGACGTACGTTGTCCACCGCGCAAGCTTCGGCGGCGCTGGTCTCCTCGGAGCTGGCATTGGTGAATAGCGAGATCAAGGTGAACATCAGCACGTTGGCTGCCAGCGAAGCGATGGCCGCCATGTGCCAGCTGGTGTCGTCGAGGACGTAGATCATGTTCAGCAGGGGAATGTAGAAGCCCTGCAGGTTGCCCACCAGTGGCAGCAGCATGGTCACCATCCAGACCAGGATGCCCGCCAGCAGGCCGGCGATGAAGCCACGGCGGTTGGCGGTCGGCCAGTACAGGACCGAGAGCACCCCGGGAAGGAACTGCAAGGTGGCGACGAAGGCCACGATCCCCAGGTTGGCCAGGTCTTGCTCGGCTCCCAGCAGCAGGTAGAAGGCATAGCCGGCCATGATGATGGCGACGATGAGCGCGCGCCGGGTCCACTTCAGCCAGCGGTAGATATTGCCTTCCGCCGGCGGCTGGTACAGCGGCAGCACCAGGTGGTTCAGGGCCATCCCCGACAGTGCCAGCGTGGTGACGATGATCAGGCCGCTGGCGGCCGATAACCCGCCGACGTAGGCCATCAGCGCCAGGGCGGGACTGTCGGCGGCGATGCCGATGCCCAGGGTGAAGTATTCCGGGTTGGTAGTGGCGCCGAGCTTGAGGCCGGCCCAGAGGATCAGCGGCACCGCCAGGCTCATCAACAGCAGGAACAGCGGCAATCCCCAACTGGCGCTGACCAGGGCTCGGGGGTTGAGGTTCTCGGTGAAGGTCATGTGGTACATGTGCGGCATGACGATCGCCGAGGCGAAGAACACCAGCAGCAGGGTGCGCCACGGGCCTTCCTGCAATGGCGTGTGCAGGGCGGCGAGGGCCGTCTGGTTCTGCAACAGCCAGAGTTCCAGCTGCTGTGGTCCGTCGAACACCCCATACAGCGCATACAGGCCCACGCCACCGATGGCGATCAGCTTGATCACCGACTCGAAGGCGATGGCGAACACCAGGCCCTCGTGTTTCTCCCGGGTGGCGATGTGCCGTGAACCGAAGAAGATGGTGAACAGCGTGATCAGCGCGCAGAAGCTCAGGGCGACTCGATGCTGTACCGGTTCATGGGTCAGGATGCCGATTGAGTCGGCCACCGTCTGGATTTGCAGGGCCAGCAGCGGCAGGACTCCGACCAGCATGAAGATGGTGGTCAGGGCCCCGGCCCAGGTACTGCGGAAGCGGAAGGCGAAGAGGTCGGCCAGTGACGACAGTTGGTAGGTGCGGGTGATCTTCAAGATCGGATACAGCAGCACCGGCGCCAGCAGGAAGGCCCCGGAAACCCCCAGGTAGCTGGAGAGGAAGCCGTAGCCGTACTGGTAGGCCAGGCCCACGGTACCGTAGAAGGCCCAGGCACTGGCATAGACCCCCAGCGACAGGGTGTAGGTCAGCGGGTGGCGGATGATCGAGCGCGGGATCATGCCACGCTCGCTGATCCAGGCCACCCCGAACAGCACCAGCAGGTAGGCGGCGCTGATCAGGATCATCTGGGTCAGGCTAAAGCTCATCGGCATCTTTTTGACTCTGCAGGATGAAGGTCACGACGATCAGAATCAGCCAGAGCAGGTACGGGCGATACCAGGCGCCAGTAGCATCGATCCACCAATCCATGATGGCGGGGGAAAACAGATAGATCCCCACTACCAGGAGCAGGACCAAGCGATAGATGTACATCCCGGCCTCTCTTTATTGTGTGTGCCCGAAAACGTGCGGCGATGGTAACGGATGGGCGCCAGGCTGCAAGTGGCGTCAGTTCAATTGCGCTTCCGGCACGCTCAGTGTGCGCGGAATCAGCGTTGCGTCCCAGTGGCGGGTTCCCCACTGCATGATCTCGGCCACGCTGGCGCCGTCCAGTTCGGCTGGCGGATTCTGTCCCAGGGCTCGCAGGGCGCGCAGGAGCAATGGCGGCGCCTGGTCCTCGGCCAGTGGCGGCGAACGATAGGACTTACCGAGCTTGTGGCCGTCGGGCTGGGTGATCAGTGGCACGTGCAGGTAGCGCGGCTGGGGCAGGCCCAGAAGTTCCTGCAGGTAGAGCTGGCGAGGGGTGGAGTCCAGCAGGTCGGCGCCGCGCACGATATCGGTGATCCCCTGCCAGGCATCGTCGAGCACCACGGCCAGCTGGTAGGCATAGAGCCCGTCGCGACGGCGAATCACGAAGTCTCCCGCTTCCCGGCCCAGGTGCTGGCGGAACTGGCCCTGGACCCGGTCGATGAAGTGGTACTCGAGTTCTGGCACCCGCAGGCGGATCGCCGCGTCATCCTGAGGGTGTCCGAGGTTGCGGCACAGCCCCGGGTAGATGCCCTGGTAGGATTCCAGTTGCTTGCGCGAACAGGTGCAGGCGTAGGCCAGCCCCTGGTTGAACAGGCGATCCAGGACCTGGGCGTAGGCGTCATGGCGTTCACTCTGGCGGATCATCTCGCCATCCCATTCGAAGCCATAGCTTTCCAGGGCCTTGAGGATCGCCGCCTGGGCGCCCGGTTCTTCGCGGGGTGGGTCCAGGTCTTCCATGCGCAGCAGCCAGCGACCGCCGACGGCGCGGGCATCCAGGTAGGAGGCGAGGGCAGCGACCAGCGAGCCGAAGTGCAGGTAGCCGCTGGGCGTGGGGGCGAAGCGCCCGATGTAGGAAGAGGCAGTCATGGCGCGAATGTTACTTGGTCTGGCCCCACGATGGCGATGGAGTCGGCGGGGAGCACCATCGCGAGCGGGATCGCTCATGCGGGGGAGGCGGAAGGAGAGTGCAGAAACGAAAACGGAGCGTATGTACGCTCCGTTTCTGGGCCGGGTCGGTGCTTACTTGCCGACCTGTTTTTCCTTGATTTCCGCCAGGGTCTTGCAGTCTACGCACATATCGGCGGTAGGGCGGGCTTCCAGGCGGCGGATACCGATCTCGACGCCGCAGGATTCGCACCAGCCGTATTCTTCGTCTTCGATCAGTTGCAGGGTCTTGTCGATCTTCTTGATCAGCTTGCGCTCACGGTCGCGGGCCCGCAGTTCGAGGCTGAATTCTTCTTCCTGGCTGGCACGGTCGGCCGGGTCGGGGAAGTTGGCTGCCTCGTCTTTCATGTGATCAACAGTGCGGTCGACTTCCTGCATCAAGTCCTGCTTCCACTTGTTCAGGATCTTGGTGAAGTGCTCGCGCATGGGCTTGCCCATGTACTCTTCGCCCGCAGTCTCAACATAAGGTTCAAAACCGCTGATCGATTGAATCTGTTGCTTTGCTTGGGTGGGCATGAATGGACCGCCTCTACTCTTGTAATCCATTGCGCAGGATTGCTCCATCTCCGACAGTTGCCGGCCCTGCGACTGCAAGCCGGCGAACTTACCAGATCAAATCAGAGCGCGCTACTCCCGGTTGTCGAACCCCTGTCCTGCCTGGTCTACAGGCGTAGGAAAAGTCCTACAGGGCTTTCTGACTGTCTCGTTCAATCATTGATTTTAGCCAATGCTGCAGGTTCCGTTGATTGTGTGCGAAGCCAGGAACAAGGCGCTCGGACCAGCCCGGGTTCTCCCGATCTTGAGAGCATGGGTAGAATCGGGTTTTTGCTCCCCTCGGATGAAGGAAGGCCAATGGCTCTGCCCTACAGTGCGCGCAGTCGCGCTATCGAACCTTTCCATGTCATGGCCTTGCTGGCCCGGGCCAACGAACTGCAAGCCGCCGGACACGATGTGATCCACCTGGAGATCGGCGAACCGGACTTCACCACCGCCGAACCGATCGTCCAGGCCGGCCAGGCGGCCCTGGGTGCCGGCAAGACCCGCTACACCGCGGCCCGTGGCATTCCCGAGCTGCGCACGGCGATCTCCGGTTTCTATCGGCAGCGTTATGGCCTGGACATAGACCCCGAGCGGATCATGATCACTCCCGGCGGTTCCGGCGCCCTGCTGCTGGCCAGCAGCCTGCTGGTGGACCCTGGCAAGCACTGGTTGCTGGCGGACCCCGGCTATCCTTGCAACCGGCATTTCCTGCGCCTGGTGGAAGGCGCCGCGCAACTGGTCCCGGTCGGCCCCGATGTGCGTTACCAACTGACTCCGGACCTGGTGGAGCGCTACTGGGACCAGGACAGCGTCGGCGCCCTGGTGGCGTCCCCGGCGAACCCCACCGGTACCGTGCTCAGCCGTGACGAATTGGCGGGGCTGTCCGCCGCGATCAAGGCGCGCAACGGGCATCTGGTGGTGGATGAGATCTACCACGGCCTGACCTACGGCACCGATGCGGCCAGCGTTCTGGAAGTGGATGACAGCGCTTTCGTCCTGAATAGTTTTTCCAAGTATTTCGGCATGACCGGCTGGCGCCTGGGCTGGCTGGTGGCGCCAGAGGCTGCCATCGGTGAGCTGGAGAAACTGGCGCAGAACCTCTACATCAGCGCCCCCAGCGTCGCCCAGCATGCCGCCCTGGCCTGTTTCGAACCCGCGACCATCGACATCCTGGAGCAGCGGCGCGCCGAGTTCGGGCGGCGTCGCGACTTCCTGCTGCCGGCCCTGCGTGAGCTGGGCTTCGGCATCGCCGTGGAGCCAGAGGGCGCGTTCTACCTGTATGCCGATATCAGCGCCTTTGGTGGCGATGCCTTCGCCTTTTGCCGGCACTTCCTGGAGACCGAACACCTGGCCTTCACCCCGGGCCTGGACTTTGGGCGTTACCAGGCCGGGCACCATGTGCGTTTCGCCTACACCCAGAGCCTGGAGCGCCTGCAGGAAGCGGTGGCGCGAATCGCTCGTGGCCTGCAGAGCTGGCAAGGCTGATGCGCTTCGATCCTCCCCTGGAAGAGGGGCGCCTGCTGCGCCGCTACAAGCGCTTTCTGGCCGATATCGAGACGCTCCACGGCGAGCAGATGACCATCCATTGTCCCAATACCGGCTCGATGCTCAACTGCATGGTCGAAGGCGGGCAGGTGTGGTTCAGCCGCTCCAACGACCCCAAGCGCAAGCTTCCGGGGACCTGGGAAATCAGTGAAACCCCGCAGGGGCGGCTGGCCTGCGTGAATACCGGGCGGGCCAACCGCCTGGTGGAGGAAGCGTTGCAGGCCGGGGTGATCGAGGAGTTGCGCGGTTTCACCGGGCTCAAGCGCGAGGTGGCCTATGGGCAGGAGAACAGCCGAGTCGATTTTCGCCTCGACTATCCCTATGGCTCGGCCTTCGTCGAGGTCAAGAGCGTCACCCTGGGCTTCGATGGTTCGTCGGTCGCGGCCTTTCCCGACGCGGTGACCCTGCGTGGCGCCAAGCACCTGAGGGAGCTGGCGGCCCTGGCTCGCGACGGTGTCCGGGCGGTGCAGTTGTATTGCGTCAACCTGTCGGGCATCGACGCGGTGCGCCCGGCCGAGGAAATCGATCCGGGTTATGCCGCGGCGTTACGCGAGGCAGTGGCGGCCGGGGTCGAGGTGCTGGCCTATGGCGCCAGCCTGACGGCCGAGCAAGTCTGCATCGACCGGCGCCTCGAGGTGCTGCTCTAGAGATCGATCCAGATCCCCTGGCTGTCCTCGCGGCAGTCGATGGCTTGCAAGAACTGGCCGGCGCAGGGGCCGGCCACGCATTCGCCACTTTCGATCAGGAACAGTGCGCCATGGGTGGCGCACTGGATCAGGCTGCGGCTGGGGTCCAGGAACTGGTCGGGTTGCCACTCCAGGGGCACTCCACGATGTGGACAGCGGTTGCTGTAGACATAGGCCTGGCGGTCGCGCCGCACGGCCAGGAGCTTCACGCCCTCGATCTGGAATCCCCGGCTGCTGGCCTCGGGAAGGTCGCTGCCGGTGCAAAGAAACTTCATGCTCATCCTCTGGCTCCGAAGGCCCTGGCGTCGGCCTGTCACGGGTTTCCTGCGGTTACAGGAGCGAATGCGCCGGCGCTTGACGGTCAAATGAAAACAATTATCAAATGGCCGTCTCGCTCGCTAAGGGGCGCTTGCTCATTTCGATGCCTGGCCAACCAGGCGTGTCACATGGACAGCCGCTTCTCGGGCCTCACTTCTATAAAGGAAACGTTCTATGCGCCTGACTGCCAGCGCCTTTGCGCTCTGTGCCGGATTGCTGGTGAGCCACTGGGCCGCCGCCGAGGAGTTGCCGCAGCGTTGGGTCAGTGCCGGGGGCGCCTTGTCCGAGTGGGTGAGTGCCCTGGGCGCGGAGTCGAAGCTGGTCGGCGTCGACACTACCAGCCAGCATCCGGCTTCGCTCAAGGCGCTGCCCAGCATTGGCTACCAGCGCCAGCTGTCGGCAGAAGGCGTCTTGAGCCTGCGGCCCCAAGTGCTGGTGGGAACCGAGGAAATGGGGCCGCCGCCGGTGATTTCGCAGATTCGCGGTTCGGGCGTTCGGGTCGAGATGTTTTCCGCCCAGCCGGACCTGCCCACCTTGCATGGCACCCTGCAACACCTGGGGCAGTTGCTCGGGCGTGAAGAGCAGGCCGGGCAGCTGTTCCAGCGTTATCAGCAGCGACTCGACCAGCAACGGGCCTGGATCGCCCAGGCCCAGGCCCAGCAACCTGCGCCCGGAGTCTTGCTGGTACTTGGACATGCCGGCGGCAAGCCTTTGATCGCTGGCAAGGACACCGCGGCAGACTGGCTGCTGCAACAGGCTGGCGGGCGGAACCTGGCGATCCACAGCGGCTACAAGCCGTTCTCGGTGGAGTCCCTGGCTGGGCTGAGCCCGGAGGTGCTGGTGTTCTCCGATCGCAGTCTGAGCGGTGAGGCGGCGCGCGCCGCGCTGTTCAAGGAAAACCCGGCACTGGCGGCCACCAAGGCGGTCAAGGCCGGACGAGTAGTGGAACTGGATCCGACTCTCTTGGTGGGAGGGCTCGGCCCACGCCTGCCTGACAGCCTGAAGCAACTATCGGCGACCTTTTATCCACAGGCCCAGCCGGCCCAATGAGTCGCCTGGTCCAGCCGCGCACGCTGTTTCTCGGCCTTGGGTGCCTTTGCCTGGTGGCCACTTGGCTGTCCCTGGCCCTGGGGCCGGTGAGCCTGCCGCTGTTCGATACCCTGCGTGCGGCCCTGCGGATGCTCGGCCTGCCGATCGACGGCCAGGGCCTGGAGCAGGCTGAGCTGATTCTCGGCCAGATCCGCCTGCCCCGGACCTTGCTCGGCCTGGCGGTCGGAGGTGTCCTGGCCTTGTCCGGCGTGGCCATGCAGGGCCTGTTCCGCAATCCCCTGGCCGACCCCGGGCTGGTGGGCATCTCCAGCGGCGCGGCGCTGGGCGCGGCCATCGCCATCGTCGGCGGCGCGATGTTCGCAGGCCTGCCGGAGGCCGTCGGTCCTTACCTCCTGTCGTTGTGTGCCTTCCTCGGCGGCCTGGGGGTGACGGCGCTGGTCTATCGCCTGGGCCGGCGCAATGGCCAGACCCACGTGGCGACCATGCTCCTGGCGGGGATCGCCCTGACCGCCCTGGCCGGTTCTGCCGTGGGGCTGTTCACCTACCTGGCCGATGACGCCACCTTGCGTACCTTGACCTTCTGGAACCTG
The DNA here is from genome assembly GCF_002112765.1 of Pseudomonas sp. B6(2017). Taxonomy (NCBI): domain Bacteria; kingdom Pseudomonadati; phylum Pseudomonadota; class Gammaproteobacteria; order Pseudomonadales; family Pseudomonadaceae; genus Pseudomonas; species Pseudomonas sp. B6(2017). The sequence goes on from NZ_NEIQ01000030.1 coordinate 20,644, forward strand.
GGCAGCCTCAACGGTGCCAGCTATCAGCGGCTGTGGCCGTTGTTGCTGGTGACCCTGGCTGTCGCACTGTGGTTGCCGCGGCGGGCCAAGGCCCTGAATGCCCTGTTGCTGGGAGAGTCGGAAGCCAAGCACCTGGGGGTCGACGTCGAAGGGCTCAAGCGTGAACTGGTGTTCTGCACTGCCCTGGGCGTGGGCGCTGCCGTCGCGGCGGCGGGCATGATCGGTTTTGTCGGCCTGGTGGTGCCGCATCTGGTGCGCCTGCTGGCGGGGCCGGACCATCGGATCTTGCTGCCAGCGTCGATCCTCGCGGGCGCTAGCCTGTTGCTGCTGGCCGATCTGGTGGCGCGCCTGGCATTGGCTCCGGCGGAGCTGCCCATAGGTATCGTCACCGCCTTTCTCGGCGCCCCCTTCTTTCTATATCTGTTGCTGCGAGGGCGCGCCTGATGTTGCGAGTCAAGAACCTGCATGTACGGCGCGGCGGCAAGGATGTGCTGACCGGTATCGACTTGCAGCTGGCGCCCGGTGAGGTGCTGGGGGTGCTGGGGCCCAATGGCGCGGGCAAGAGCAGCCTGCTCGGTGCCTTGAGTGGTGAGCTGGCGGCTCACCAGGGGCGAGTATTGCTGGACGAGCGCGAGCTGGCGCAATGGGACGGTGTCCAGCGTGCCCGGCGCCTGGCCGTGTTGCCGCAGGCATCGAGCCTGGATTTCGCCTTCCGGGTCGAAGAGGTGGTGGGCCTGGGGCGCCTGCCTCACCAGAGTGGTCTGCTGCGTGACCAGGAGATAGTGGCAGCAGCCCTGGAGGCAGCCGATATCGCGCATCTTGGAGGGCGCAGCTACCTGGCCCTGTCGGGCGGGGAGCGCCAGCGGGTTCACCTGGCCAGGGTCCTGGCGCAATTGTGGCCGGGCGAGCCAGGGCACAGCCTGTTGCTCGATGAACCTACCTCGGCCCTCGATCCGTTGCACCAGCACGTCACCTTGCAGGCCATCCGCGCGTTCGCCGATCGTGGCGTGGCGGTGCTGGTCATCCTCCATGACTTGAACCTGGCCGCTCGTTATTGTGACCGGGTGCTGTTGCTCGAAGGTGGCCGACCGCATTCCATGGGCGTTCCGGCCGCCGTGCTGCGCGCCGAACCGCTTAAGGCGGTATTCGGCCTGGAGGTGCTGGTGCAGGAGCATCCGGAGCGCGGGCATCCGTTGATCATCGCCCGCTGACGGGCAACCTGGAGGCGTTCCGATGCGTTCGTTGCTACTTCTGCTGGTGTTGTCACTGGCGGGCTGCCAGACCTCGGCCCCGATCCTGCCGCCTCCCGTGGCGACGCCTGTGGGCAGCATCGTCGACCTGCGCAATGGTCGAATACTTGCTCCCGAAGAGCTGGCGGTGCTGTTGGGCCAGGCATCACGGGTGATCGTCGGCGAGCAGCACGACAACCCCGAGCACCACGCCGTGCAATTGTGGTTGCTGCGTTCGATGGCCGTGCAACGGCCCCAGGGCAGCTTGCTGCTGGAGATGCTCAACCCCGATCAGCAATCCCACGTGGATGCCAGCAAGGCGGCAGTTGGCACGGGGCGTTGGCCTGATGACCTGCCTGCTGCGCTGGCCTGGCAGCCCGGCTGGGACTGGAGCCTCTATGGCCCGTTAGTGGGGTATGCCTTGAAGCAGCCTTATCCGCTGCTCTGTGCCAACCTGGATCGCCAGGAAGTGCGTGATATCTATGCCAAGGCGCCATCGCTGTCCGGCTCCCGGGTCAATGACAACAGGGTACTCACTGCCTTGGCCGCACAGATTCGCGAATCCCATTGCGGTCTGCTGCCACAAAGCCAGGTGCCGGCCATGCTGGCCGTACAGCAGCAGCGTGATCGGCGCATGGCCGAGCGCCTGCTCGCGGCACCGGCTCCTGCCTTGTTGTTTGCTGGTGCGTTCCATGCGCGCAAGGATCTGGGCGTGCCCTTGCATCTGGCCGACCTTGGGCATCCGCAGGAAGTGCTGGTGTTGATGCTGGCGGAGCGTGGCAACTCGGTGGATCTGGCCAATGCCGACCTGGTCTGGTTCACCCCGCCCCAACCCGAACGCGATTACTGCGCACCGTTGAGGCGTTGAGCGAAGGTTTTTCGCAGGCAAAAAAAGACCCGGCAGAGCCGGGTCAAATAACCGTGATTAGCCTGATGAGGAGATAATCTGAGAGTCCGAACCACTGGTCTTCCAGGTTATCGGCTGATCTCGCGACCAGTTGTGGTAATCATAACGATTCTCATTTCGATGTCAACGTGATGATTTCCAGTTTTTGCATATTTCGCTAAACGCTCGTTTGAATCGTCCTCCGGATTCGGGTTTATTCGCGATTGCCGAGGGCCTTGAGCCGGATCACTTCCCGGTTCAACAGGTTGATGCGCCGGGCCATGCTTTCGATCAGGCTATGGGCTACTCGTGGATTGCTCTGGGTCAGGCTGAGGAACTGATCCCTGGGAATCAGCATCACGGTGGTCGGTTCGCTGGCGATCACGCTGGCGCTGCGCTTTTCACCGGTGAACACCGACATGGCGCCGAAGATCTCGTCCTTGGGCACGTCGCCGACCTTGTGCCCGTCGACGAAGGCCTGGGCATGCCCCTCGACTATCACGAAGACATGGTCCGCCTCATCGCCCTGGGCGATCAGCACTTCGCCTTGCTGTACGCGCTTGAAGCCATTATGACTGCGCAGTTCCGGCGGTTTCAGGCGGGCAACGGCATCCGAGAGCAGGGCGGTTTGGCCGATCAGGTATTGCAGCAGCAACTCCGAGCGCTGTTCATCGGCATGGATGTGCCGGAACACATCGGCTCTCAGGTACGGAATCAGTTGCAAGGGCGCGTCGCAGCCAAGCAGCCAGTGGGGCTGCTCCAGGCCCCGACGCAATCCCACCAGGTCGCCTTCATGCAGGTAGAACAGTGGACGATCCTCGACGCTCGCCTGGATCACACCGCTTTCCAGCAGGTAGATCTGATGGCCGGGCAGGGCGCCTGAAAGGTCCGCCATGGCCGGCAGTTCCAGTGTCGGGCCGCAGGGCGCCAGGCCTTCGAGCAGTTGCGGCGGAATGTTCTGCAGGCGATTGATCAAGGCATCGGCGTAGGCCGGCTGCTCTCCCAATAGATACATAGAAGTGTGCCAATCAGTTTTTTGGACGGGTGGAAATGGCATCCAGCTGCTTGTTCAGGGCTTCCTTGCGTTCGGCGGGGAGGTCGTTCCAGTGCATGTCCATCAGCGCGCCCTCGATGGCATAGAGCAAGACCTTCGAGGCACGAAAACCCCGGGTGCGCACGGCCCGGTATGCGTCCACCGCTCCCAGGCGACGCAGGTCCGAAGCACTATGGATGCCCACTGCATGCAGCCACTGCGCGGATGTCTTGCCGAGGTTCTTCAGGTGTTGCAGTTCATCATTCATCAAGCCTCCTGGCGATGGCCGAATGGTGAGTGGGCAGCTTCAAAGGAGTGTAGCGCTCAGCAGAAAACGCGCTGTGCGTTGGTCGGGTTCGACGCAAATGCTTCTAAGGCGGGTCAGTTCATCGTTGGAGCGGAGGGGAGTTCGCGACGCAGTACGGCAGGGGAAGGAGCGAGGGCATATCCGGCGCAGGGCGATGCGCCGGATATGCAGAGAGGAACCTCAGCGGGTGTTGTAACGCAGGCGGGTGCCGAAATTGACCGACATCAGGATCTCGTCGGCAGTCAGCTCCACGGGGAAGTAGGCCCCGGAAATCTGCGCGTGGGCAAGGCTTGCGCCTTCCATCGAGGCGTTTCGAAGATCCAGGCCGCGCAGGTCGGCAGAGCGGAAATAGGCGTCGGTGAAATCGATGCCGGTGGCGTTCAGTTCGCGCAGGTCGAGACCGCGGAAGTCGCCGCCACGCATGTCGATGGGTTGATCCTTGGGGCGCTCACGGTTGAAGCCCGTGATGTCGTCCTTGTGCAGTAGAGCGTAAAGCGCAGTGTCGAGAAGTTTGGGTTGGCTCATGGCGACGTCACCGGCGGTGGATTTATGACGCCAGTATAGTGCCACTGTTTTTCAGCCGTGAAGTCTTTGCCACTTCACGACTGAAAGAGTGACTCAGAGACCCGGCAGGCGCTGGCGAATATTGGCGACCAGGACGTCCAGGCTACCGCTTTCGTTGGTCTCGACGCGCTTGCTGCGCAGCAGTTCCTCTTCTGTCAACGCCTCGCGCGTGGCTTGCTGCTCGGCGATCACCGCTAGGGTAGCGTCCGATGGATCGTTCTGGTCGGCCTGACGTTGCTCGAGCCAGCTGGCGATGACCGCCTGTGGGGCGTTGCAGTCGATGATCAGGCATGGCGTGCCGGTGGCTTCGGCAACCTTGGCGGCGGCGTCACGCTGGGCACGCTTGAGGTAGGTGGCGTCGATGACCACGGGGAAGCCGGCACGCAAGATGACTTCGGCGATTTCATGCAGGCGCTCATAGGTCGCGTTGCTGGCATCGTTGCTATAGATGCCGGCATGCAGGTCATTGGCTCCCTGCTGCTCGCCGAACAGGCGCTTGCGTTCGACGTCGGAGCGCAGCCGAACGGCGCCCAGGGCATCGACCAGGCGCATGGCCACATGGCTCTTGCCTACCGCCGAGACGCCGGAGGTGATGGCCAGGAAGCGCGATGGAATGGTGCTGTAGCTTTCCGCCAGGTTGGCGTAGTTGCGGTACTGGCGCAGGGTGGTGGCGCGCTGAACTGCGGTGGCGTCGGCCGGCATGCTGAACAGACTGACCTTGGCCCGTACCAGGGCGCGGTAGGCCTTGTAGAAGTTGAGCAGTTCCAGGCCCTGGTAGTCGCCGGTCAGTTCCAGGTACTGGCTGACGAAACGTCGCGCCAGGCTCTTCAGGCCACGGTCTTCCAGGTCCATGGCGAGGAAGCCGGTGTCGGCGTACACATCGGTAAAGCGGAAGGGCTCGTTGAATTCGATGCAGTCGAAGATCACCACGTCGCCATCGATGAGGGTGGCGTTGCCCAGGTGGATATCGCCGTGGCATTCGCGAATGAAACCATCGTTCTTGCGCTGGGCCAGCAGGGGCTTGAGGCGTTCGAAGCTGGTTTCGGCCCAGGCTTCCAGGGCCTCGAGTTGCTGCAGGTCGGCCTTGTCGCTGAGGAATGGGCGGATCTGCTCGAAGTTCTGGCGCACCGGCGCCATCACACTGTCCGGGGTTCCGGCTTCATGATCGGCGGGAACCTGGGGAGCGCTGAGGTGGAACTGGGCGATCTGCCGGGCCATCTGGTCGATGTGCGCAGTGGTCAGTTCGCCATTGGCCTGCAAGGTGCTCAACAACTGGCTCTGGGGGAACTGGCGCATTTTCAGCACATAGTCGACCACCGGGCCGCTACCGCCCAGTTCCGGGGTCTCGACACTGCCAGTGACTGGCAAGACCTCCAGGTACAGGTCCTGGGTCAGGCGCTGGTTAAGACGCAGCTCCTCGGCGCAGAAATGCTCCCGGGCTTCCAGGCTGGTGAAGTCCAGGAAGCCGAAGTTGACCGGTTTCTTCACTTTATAGGCGAAGGGGCCGGTGAGGATCACCCAGGAAATATGGGTTTCGATGACCTGGAATCCGTCTACCGGATGCGGGTACAGAGCTGGGTTTTGCAAGGCGGCGATCAGTGACTGGCTCACAGGCGGTCCTTCAGGGTCGGAAAATCGAGGGCGTCATTATGGCCGCTGTGGGCGTCATGGCAAACCTCGCTGGCGCATGTTGATGATGAATCAAAGTGCGTATAATCCGCCGCCATGACTCGTACCCGATCCCCTCGTTCTGCAAAAAAATCTCCCTCTGGCGGCCTGCGTCCCTGGCTGGGCTGGGCGCTCAAGCTCAGTCTGGTGGGCCTGGTGGTGCTGGCCGGCTTCGCCGTCTACCTCGATGCCGTGGTCCAGGAGAAGTTCTCCGGCAAGCGCTGGACCATTCCGGCCAAGGTCTATGCGCGCCCGCTGGAGCTGTTCGTCGGACAGAAGCTCAGCAAGGACGACTTCCTCACGGAGCTCGATGCCTTGGGCTATCGCCGTGAAAGCGTTGCCAATGGCCCCGGCGCGGCTTCGGTCAGCGGCAATACAGTTGACTTGAATACCCGAGGCTTCCAGTTCTATGAAGGACTGGAGCAGGCGCAGCCGGTGCGCGTACGTTTCTCCGGCGATTACGTGGCCGAACTGTCCGGCAGCAAGGGCGCGAAACTGGCGGTGGTACGTCTTGAGCCCCTGTTGATTGGTGGCCTGTATCCCAAGAACCTCGAAGACCGGATCCTGATCAAGATCGACCAGGTTCCGCCGTACCTGCTGGAAACCCTGGTGACCGTCGAGGACCGGGACTTCTACTCGCACTTTGGGGTCTCGCCCAAGTCCATCGCCCGGGCGATCTGGGTCAACACTTCGTCGGGCCAGATGCGCCAGGGCGGTAGCACCCTGACCCAGCAATTGGTGAAGAACTTCTTCCTGACCAACGAGCGCAGCCTGTCGCGCAAGCTCACCGAGGCCATGATGGCCTTGTTGCTGGAGCTGCATTACGACAAGCGCGAGATCCTCGAGGCCTACCTCAACGAAGTGTTCGTCGGCCAGGATGGCCAGCGCGCGGTGCATGGTTTCGGCCTGGCCAGCCAGTTCTTCTTCAGCCAGCCGCTGTCCGAACTCAAGCTGCATCAAGTGGCGCTATTGGTGGGCATGGTCAAGGGACCTTCCTATTACAACCCGCGGCGTTATCCGGAACGTGCTCTGGAGCGGCGTAACCTGGTGCTAGATCTGCTGGCTCAACAGGGCGTCGCCACGCCAGAGCAGGTCGAGGCAGCGAAGAAGATGCCCCTGGGCGTGACCAAGCGCGGCAGCCTGGCAGACAGTTCGTTCCCCGGCTTCCTCGACCTGGTCAAGCGCCAGCTGCGCGAAGACTATCGCGATGAAGACTTGACCGAGGAAGGACTGCGGATCTTCACCAGCTTCGATCCGATCCTGCAAATGAAGGCCGAAGCCTCCGTCAACGACACCTTCAAGCGCTTGTCCGGACGCAAGGGTTCGGATGAGGTCGAGGCGGCGATGGTGGTGACCAACCCGGAAACCGGTGAAGTCCAGGCGATGATCGGTAGTCGCCAGGCCGGTTTCGCCGGATTCAACCGAGCCCTGGATGCCGTGCGTCCGATCGGCTCGCTGATCAAGCCGGCGGTCTACCTGACGGCCCTGGAGAAACCCAGCCAGTACACGCTGACCAGCTGGCTTTCGGATGAGGCCTTCTCGGTCAAGGGCGCGGATGGCCAGGTGTGGAAGCCGCAGAACTATGATCGGCGCAGCCATGGCACGGTCTTCCTGTACCAGGGGCTGGCGCATTCCTACAACCTTTCCACGGCCCGGCTCGGCCTGGAAGTGGGCGTGCCGAATGTCTTGAAGACGCTCGGGCGCCTGGGGGTAACCCGGGAATTCCCGGCATTCCCATCCATGCTGCTGGGCGCGGGGGGCATGAGCCCGATGGAAGTGGCCACCATGTACCAGACCCTGGCCAATGGCGGTTTCAATACGCCGATGCGCGGGATTCGCAGTGTGCTGACCGCTGAGGGCGAGCCGCTCAAGCGCTATCCGTTCCAGATCCAGCAGCGTTTCGATGCGGGCTCGATCTACCTGATCCAGAGCGCCATGCAGCGAGTCATGCGCGAGGGGACCGGGCGCTCGGTGTACAGCGTGCTGCCCAGCAGCCTGACGCTCGCCGGTAAGACCGGTACCAGTAACGATTCCCGCGACAGCTGGTTCGCCGGGTTCAGCCAGGACCTGCTGGCAGTGATCTGGCTTGGCCGCGACGACAACGGCAAGACGCCGTTCACGGGAGCCACCGGCGCCCTGCAGGTGTGGACCAGTTTCATGCGCAAGGCCGATCCGCTGCCGCTGGACATGCCGCAGCCGGACAACGTGGTCCAGGCCTGGGTCGATTCACGTACCGGGCAGGGTTCCGATGCCAACTGTCCGGGGGCTGTGCAGATGCCGTATATTCGCGGCAGCGAACCGCCTCCCGGCGCTTCCTGCGGTGGCGAAAGCCCGGCAGGTGGCGAGTCGGTGATGGATTGGGTCAAGGGCTGGATGAACTAAGCGATGAGGATTTGACGTGAACAAGTGGTGGGTTCCAGCTATTACAGCTCTGGCGTTGCTCAATGGTTGCGCCAGCGTGCAGCGCGGCTCGATTCCCGTCGTGGACTCGGGTACAGCCGTGTCCAACAATGAGCGGATTTCCGCTACCGGAGGTTTCCGCCAGACGACGATCAAGCGTCCGGCGCAGGCCCAAGCCCAGACTATTCCCCAGGATTCGGGCGTGGTGGTCATGGTACCGGGTGGTGGCGCGACCACCTCGACACCGATCAGCACCTCGCCTATCACCCCGGGCCCGGTTTCTTCCGGTCCCATTACGCCTGGGCCTGTGGATGGTTCGAGCTACCAGCCGGCACCGATCAACCAGGGCAGCTACAACATGCCATCGGCTCCAAGCGGCATTCCCTCGGCCCGTTCCGGTGGCCTGTCGGCGGACGAGCAGTTGGATGGCCCGGTACTGGCGTTGCTCACGACCGCTCAGCAGCAACAGTCCAGTGGTGACCTGAACGGCGCTTCTTCCAGCCTCGAGCGCGCGCAGCGAGTGGCTCCCCGAGAACCGCAAGTGCTGTATCGCCTGGCCCAGGTGCGCATGGCCCAGGGCGATGCCCCGCAAGCCGAACAGTTCGCTCGCCGTGGCCTGAGCTTCGCCAATGGCCGCCCTGACCTTCAAGCCAGCCTGTGGGAGTTGATCGCCCAGGCGCGTGATAAGCAGGGGGATGCTGCCGGTGCAGCCCAGGCTCGCCAGAAGGCCCGGGTGTCGCTGTGATGGATGTACGTTTTCCCAAGATCGCCGAACAGTTGCTGTTGATCGAGCGTGAACTGCGGCTTCAGGGGCTGTGGGCGGATGAGTCTCCCAGCGCCGAGGCCCTGGCCAGCACCCAGCCGTTCGCCGTGGATACGCTGGAGTTCGAGCAGTGGCTGCAATGGATTTTCCTGCCGCGCATGAAGATGATCCTGGAGCAGGACCTGCCGCTGCCCAATGCTTCCGGCATCCAGGAGATGGCCGAGATGGTGTTCTCCAGCCGCTCGATGCAAGGGCGTGATCTGCAGCTGCAAGTGCTGCTCAAAGAGTTCGATCAACTGATCGTCGCCACTCGCTGAAACAAGGCTGCCAGGAGCCTCCTGGCAGCCTCTAGCCCGCCGCTTCTGCGTGCATCCCCGTGCCGGGTCGACCCATGATTGGGTCGCTTGCTCCCGATCTCTGTTCCTGCCGTAGCCAAAGCCTCTGCCTAGTCCGACTTGGATGGTGCTCGAACGGCAAAGTCAAGGTTCGTATTTCTGAGATTCTTGCGGAAAAACGCGCAATTGGAGCGTAAATTTACCCTGGTTTTGGGCTATTTATTGCGTTTTAGTGAGCTTAGTTCGAATTAGCTATATAGACAGCTTGACTTGCCGAGGGCGAAACAGAAGAATCCAAAGTCCGCTGTAGAGGGACTGCCAGAAGCAGACCCGCTCAGCAGATCATGAGGTGCACATCCGCACCGAAGTGCTACACCCGCAACGCGTTACCTCGCGCTGGGTGGGAAATCCCCGCAACACTTTGGGGCATTCCCAATGCTTGCTCAGTCAGTGCTGACGTAGTCGGCGACCACCGTCGCTCATGCTCTGCTGAGAAGTAAACCTATTAAGACCCGCTCCCTTTTGAGGGCGGTATTCTGGCGTTTTAGAGGTGAACAACGTGGAGCTTTTATCTGGCGGTGAGATGCTCGTCCGCTTCTTGCGTGACGAAGGCGTCAAATATATCTACGGGTACCCAGGTGGTGCTCTCCTTCATGTTTACGATGCCCTGTTCAAGGAACCGGAAGTTACCCACATCCTGGTTCGTCACGAACAAGCGGCTACCCATATGGCTGACGGTTATGCCCGTGCCACCGGCAAGGCCGGCGTGGTACTGGTGACGTCCGGCCCGGGTGCGACCAATGCCATCACCGGTATTGCCACCGCCTACATGGACTCGATTCCGATGGTGGTCATTTCTGGCCAGGTGCCCAGCACCATGGTCGGTACCGACGCGTTCCAGGAAACCGACATGATCGGTATCTCCCGGCCGATCGTGAAGCACAGCTTCATGATCAAGCACGCTTCGGAAATTCCGGAAGTCATGAAGAAGGCCTTCTATCTGGCGCAATCGGGTCGTCCTGGCCCGGTGGTGGTCGATATCCCCAAGGACATGACCAACCCGGCTGAAAAGTTCGAATACGTTTTTCCCAAGAAGGCCAAGCTGCGCTCCTACAGCCCAGCCGTTCGTGGTCACTCCGGACAGATTCGCAAGGCGGCGGAGATGCTCCTGTCGGCCAAGCGTCCCGTGCTGTATTCCGGCGGTGGCGTGATTCTCGGCGGTGGTTCCGCCGCGTTGACCGAGCTGGCCAAGATGCTCAACCTGCCGGTCACCAACACCTTGATGGGCCTGGGTGCCTATCCGGGGACCGATCGGCAGTTCGTCGGCATGCTCGGCATGCATGGCAGCTATACCGCCAACCTGGCCATGCACCATGCCGATGTGATCCTGGCCGTGGGTGCGCGCTTCGACGACCGGGTCATCAACGGTGCGCCGAAGTTCTGCCCGAACGCCAAGATCATCCATGTCGATATCGACCCGGCTTCGATCTCCAAGACCATCAAGGCCGACGTGCCGATCGTGGGCCCAGTGGAGAGCGTCCTGACCGAAATGGTCGCGGCCCTCAAGGAAATCGGCGATACCCCGAACAAGGATACGGTCGCCAGTTGGTGGAAGCAGATCGACGAGTGGCGCGGTGACCGCGGCCTGTTCCCTTACGACAAGGGTGACGGCAGCATCATCAAGCCACAGACCGTGATCGAGACCCTCTGCGAAGTGACCAAGGGCGATGCCTTTGTGACCTCCGACGTGGGCCAGCACCAGATGTTCGCGGCGCAGTACTACAAGTTCAACAAACCCAACCGGTGGATCAACTCCGGTGGCCTGGGCACCATGGGCTTCGGTTTCCCGGCGGCCATGGGGGTCAAGTTGAGCTTCCCTGATAATGATGTCGCCTGCGTCACGGGTGAAGGCAGTATCCAGATGAATATCCAGGAGCTGTCCACCTGCCTGCAGTACGACCTGCCAGTCAAGATCGTCAACCTGAACAACGGCGTGCTGGGTATGGTTCGCCAATGGCAGGACATGAGCTATGGCAGCCGTCATTCGCACTCCTACATGGAATCGCTGCCTGACTTCGTCCGGCTGGTTGAGGCTTACGGTCACGTGGGTATCCGCATCACCGACCTGAAGGACTTGAAGCCGAAGATGGAAGAAGCGTTCGCCATGAAGGATCGCCTGGTGTTCCTCGATATCCAGGTCGATACCAGCGAGCACGTCTATCCGATGCAGATCAAAGACGGCTCCATGCGCGATATGTGGCTGAGCAAGACGGAGCGTACTTAATATGCGGCACATCATCTCCTTGCTTCTGGAAAACGAACCGGGCGCCCTGTCTCGTGTTGTCGGCCTGTTCTCTCAGCGCAACTACAACATCGAAAGCCTGACTGTGGCGCCAACCGAAGACCCGACCTTGTCGCGCTTGACCCTGACTACCGTCGGTCATGACGAGATCATCGAGCAGATCACCAAGAACCTGAACAAGCTGGTCGAGGTGGTCAAGCTGGTGGATCTGTCGGAAAGTGCCCACATCGAGCGTGAGCTGATGTTGGTCAAGATCAAGGCGACCGGTGCCCAGCGCGCCGAGGTCAAGCGCACCACCGATATCTACCGTGGGCAGATCGTTGATGTCAGCGCTAGCGTGTATACCGTTCAACTGACCGGTACCAGCGACAAGCTCGACAGCTTCATTCAATCGATCGGTACCGCATCGATTCTGGAAACCGTACGCAGTGGCGTCACCGGGATTGCCCGTGGCGACAAAGTACTGAGCATCTAATTCAAATTAGCGAATGGCCGGAACGGCCTGACATAGGGGAAGTTCATGAAAGTTTTCTACGATAAAGACTGCGACCTGTCGATCATCCAGGGCAAGAAGGTTGCCATCATCGGTTACGGTTCCCAGGGTCACGCTCAAGCTTGCAACCTGAAAGACTCCGGCGTCGACGTGACTGTCGGCCTGCGTAAAGGCTCGGCCACCGTTGCCAAGGCCGAAGCCCATGGCTTGAAAGTTGCCGACGTGGCTACTGCTGTCGCCGCTGCCGACCTGGTCATGATCCTGACTCCAGACGAGTTCCAGGGCGCCTTGTACAAGAACGAAATCGAGCCGAACATCAAGAAAGGCGCCACCCTGGCCTTCTCCCACGGTTTTTCGATCCACTACAACCAGGTAGTTCCTCGTGCCGACCTGGACGTGATCATGATCGCGCCGAAAGCCCCGGGTCACACCGTGCGTTCCGAGTTCGTCAAGGGCGGTGGTATCCCTGACCTGATCGCCATCTACCAGGATGCCTCGGGCAATGCCAAGAACGTCGCCCTGTCCTATGCCGCAGGTGTAGGTGGTGGCCGTACCGGCATCATCGAAACCACCTTCAAGGACGAGACCGAAACCGACCTGTTCGGCGAGCAAGCCGTTCTGTGTGGCGGCACCGTGGAACTGGTCAAGGCCGGTTTCGAAACCCTGGTCGAAGCCGGCTACGCGCCGGAAATGGCCTACTTCGAATGCCTGCACGAACTGAAGCTGATCGTTGACCTCATGTACGAAGGTGGTATCGCCAACATGAACTACTCGATCTCCAACAACGCCGAGTACGGCGAATACGTGACGGGCCCAGAAGTCATCAACGCCGAATCCCGCCAGGCCATGCGCAACGCCCTGAAGCGCATCCAGGACGGTGAATACGCGAAGATGTTCATCAGCGAAGGTGCTACCGGCTACCCATCCATGACCGCCAAGCGTCGTAACAACGCCGCTCACGGCATCGAGATCATCGGCGAGCAACTGCGTTCGATGATGCCGTGGATCTCTGCCAACAAGATCGTCGACAAAACCAAGAACTAAGTTCGAGTCTTGTCAGGGAAAACGCGGCCTAGGCCGCGTTTTTTCGTTTGCGGGGATAGGTTCTGGTATAAAGCAGGCTCCTTTGTGGCCGAACCGTGGCCCGGGGTATCTGTCGAAACTTTTCACACCGTTGCAAGGTAATGTCCATGAGCGAACGTCCCGAAGAGCCAAACCAGGCCTCTGACGCCGAAAGCCTGCTACCGATCGATGAGCATGTCGAAGAAGGACATGACGCTGAAGGCCGTAAAGTCCGGCATCGTGGTATCTATCTTCTGCCGAATCTGTTCACCACTGCGAACCTGTTCGCGGGGTTCTATTCCATCATCAGTTCCATGAGCGCCCAGAGTGCCCTGAGTGCCGGGGATGCTGCCGGAGCGAGCAAGTATTTTGCCTTTGCTGCCATCGCGATTTTCGTTGCCATGGTGCTTGATGGCCTGGATGGCCGCGTAGCCCGGATGACCAACACTCAGAGTGCGTTCGGTGCCGAGTACGATTCCTTGTCGGACATGGTGGCGTTCGGCGTTGCCCCGGCGTTGCTGGCCTTCGGCTGGGCGCTGGGCGACATGGGCAAGGTTGGCTGGATGGTCGCCTTCATTTATGTAGCCGGTGCCGCATTGCGCCTGGCACGTTTCAATACTCAAGTGGGGACGGCCGACAAGCGTTACTTCATCGGCCTGGCCAGTCCGGCGGCTGCGGGTGTGGTGGCAGGTATCGTCTGGGCCTTCAGTGACTATGGTATCCAGGGGTCGAAGATGTCGTTCCTGGTGGCCCTGATGGTGGCGGCTGCCGGCATGCTGATGGTCAGCAACATCAAGTACAACAGCTTCAAGGATCTCGACCTCAAGGGCCGGGTGCCGTTCGTGGCCATCCTGGCGGTGGTCCTGGTCTTCGCGGTGGTGTTCAGCGATCCGCCCCGGGTACTGTTGCTGGTGTTCCTGGCCTATGCGGCTTCCGGTCCGATCCAGTATCTGCTGCATCTTCGTCGCCGCAATCACATCGAGTGATGTAATTTCCCCCATACTCCGCAGTCTATTGGTGCATCTGTCCTCCAATACTGCGGAGTTGTCATGCTGCTCAAGTTCCTCAAGTCTTCCGATTGCAAAGCGTCGGATATCACTCCTGAATCCTTTTACCTGTCGCGACGCGCCCTGTTGGGTGGCACCGTTGCAGGTCTCGCCGCGGCTGCGCTGCCTCGTTGGGGCAGGGCGGACGAGGCGGTGCGCTATGCCGATGTCGACCCGGGGCAGGCTCCTTCCTGGTTCACGGAGAAACTACCGGCCACTCGCTGGCAAGCGGTGGTTGCCCAAGGGGAGGCGATCACTCCCTTCAAGGATGCGACCCACTACAACAACTTCTACGAATTCGGCACTGATAAAGGTGATCCCGCCGCCAATGCGGGAGCTCTGAAGACTGAGCCTTGGAGCGTGGTAGTGGATGGCGAGGTAGCCAAGCCGGGTCGTTACGCGCTCGAGGACTTCATCAAGCCTTACCAGTTGGAGGAGCGTATCTATCGACTGCGTTGTGTCGAAGCCTGGTCGATGGTGATCCCCTGGATCGGCTTTCCCGTTTCTGCGCTGCTCAAGCAGGTCGAGCCCACCAGCAAGGCCAAGTTCATTCGCTTTGAAACCTTGCGTGATCCCGAGCATATGCCGGGGCAGCGCTCCGGGTTTGCCTTGATTGATTGGCCTTATGTCGAAGGACTGCGGCTCGATGAGGCGATGAATCCGTTGGCGATCCTGGCGGTGGGAATGTATGGGCGGGAGTTGCCGAACCAGAACGGCGCACCGCTGCGGTTGGTCGTGCCCTGGAAGTATGGCTTCAAGAGCGTGAAGTCTATCGTGCGCATCAGCTTGGTCAGTGAGCAGCCCAAGACGACCTGGCAGAGTATCGCCGCTAACGAATACGGCTTTTATGCAAATGTGAATCCGACGGTCGACCATCCCCGTTGGACCCAGGCGCGAGAGCGGCGCCTTCCCAGTGGGCTGTTCAGTCCGAATGTCCGCGAAACCCAGATGTTCAATGGCTATGGGGAAGAGGTCGCTTCTTTATATAGCGGGATGGATCTGAGGAAGGATTACTGATGCGTCATTCGCTCTGGCGCATCGGTGTCTTCATTGCAGGCGCGATATGGCCCATGTATTGGTTGTATGAGGCTTGGGCTTCGCTGTTGGGGCCCGACCCGGGCAAGGTCCTGGTCGATCGGCTGGGGGTGGGAGCCCTGGTGTTTCTGTTACTCACGTTGAGCATGACGCCACTGCAGAAGCTGACAGGTTGGTCGGGTGGGATCGCTGTGCGACGGCAGTTGGGATTATGGTGCTTTGCTTATGTGGCGCTGCATTTGACTGTCTATAGCGTTTTCATACTGGGGTTGGACTGGTCGCAACTTGGCGTGGAGCTGCGCAAGCGGCCTTATATTCTTGTCGGTAGTTTGGGGTTCATCCTTCTGTTGTCGTTGGCGGTAACATCCAATCGCTACAGCCAACGACGGTTGGGGGCTCGCTGGAAGAAGTTGCATCGCTTGGTCTATTTCATTCTTGGGCTTGGGTTGCTGCATATGTTGTGGATCGTCAGGGCCGATCTGAAGGAATGGGCCATCTACGCGTCTTTGGGGGCGGTATTAATGATGCTGCGCCTGCCCTCCGTGGCTCGGCGTATTCCTCGGCTTATGGTTGGAAAAGCATCTTCTGCAAGAAAAGCGTAATTAGTGCTTGACGGCAGATTCTACAGGTCTATAATTCGCCCCACTTCCGGCGCAGTCGAAACGGAAAACTCCTTGAGATTCAACGAGTTACGAAGATTTCGACAGCGGTCACGCTTCAGTCCATCGAAGCCCGAAAGGAGCTGATAAGGCAGCGAAAGTAGCCTTGTTAGCGTTTCGATCCTCTCGGTCGAAAGCGGTTAAAAAGAGGTGTTGACAGCAGCGT
>NZ_NEIQ01000031.1:0-29398 GCF_002112765.1 Pseudomonas sp. B6(2017)
TCGCCGATGGTAGTGTGGGGTTTCCCCATGTGAGAGTAGGTCATCGTCAAGATTAAATTCCGAAACCCCAATTGCGAAAGCAGTTGGGGTTTTGTCTTTGCGCGGACGAAAACCTGGCAAGCGGCCCGGCACTTGCCGGGCCTGATCTGGTTCAGGCAAACACTTGCCCGGGCTGCAGGCGAGCGATCCACTTGCCGTGCTGCTCCGCATCCCTGAGCGCCTCGAGCTTTGCCGGCAGTTCGTTGAAGTCGAAAGGCAACAGGGCAGAGCCCTTGAGCTGACCCTGTGCAACCTGCTGCAGCAAATAGGCACCCTGTTGCTGGTAGCGTTGCCAGTCGGCTTCGACGCCGTGTGCATGAAGACTGTTCAACGCCACTTCATGCAGGGAAATGGCTGTGCTGAATGCTGGCAACGGC
The DNA here is from genome assembly GCF_002112765.1 of Pseudomonas sp. B6(2017). Classification (NCBI taxonomy): domain Bacteria; kingdom Pseudomonadati; phylum Pseudomonadota; class Gammaproteobacteria; order Pseudomonadales; family Pseudomonadaceae; genus Pseudomonas; species Pseudomonas sp. B6(2017). The sequence goes on from NZ_NEIQ01000031.1 coordinate 417, forward strand.
GCCGTCTCCTGGCGATCCTGGATACACACCAAGTGCCCGTTGTAGCCCAGCAACTCGGCCAGGTTCGCCGCGTGCCTGCCGCTGACCGTATCGAAGATAGCCGAAAGCCGTCGGCTACCCAGGCGGGCTTGCAATTCAGCCCGCCACTCTGGCCGGTGATAGTCGAAGACTCCAACCACACCCTGCTCCAGCAGTCGTTCATGATGCTTGGCTGAAGCCGTGGCCCAGACCCGCATCCCCCTCTGTACCGCCATCTGCGCCAGTAACGAGCCCACGGCGCCGCCGGCACCCACCACCAGCACATCCCCCACGCCCGCCTGGGGCAGCTTGTCCAAAGCTTGCAGAGCCGTCAGACCGGGGCAAGGCAAGGCCGCCGCCACAGCGTCGTCCAGCTCATCAGGGAGGACAATGGCGGCCCTGGCATCGATCAGGCTGTATTCGGCGAAACTACCGTCAGCTCAACCCTTGGTGATAAGCCACTCGGGTTCCTGGTCGGATGCTTGTATCAGGGCCTGCCGCCGCCACCACCCCGACACCATCCACGCCCGGCACATGGCCGTCCCGCCAGTCGTCGTGGCCCCACTCGATCATTTTCCAATCCACCGGATTCAACGCGATCACGCTATTGGCGATCAGCAGTTGATTGGTCGACGGCTGCGGCAGGGCTTTACGGATCGATCGCAGGCCAGGCAGGCCGGCTCCCCGGGTCCAGCCCCAGGCCACATATTCGCTTGGCATCTTCACTCTCCATCAGGTTTCAAGACGCTCTTGCGCCAGCCAGGTCGACCGGCCAAGAGCATCTTGCAGTCTCCCCAGTGAGTAATGCGGGAAAAACCCAAGAATCGGAACAACACCCTTGATCACAGGTCAATAATGCCCCCAGGCCAGCACCATTGATCAGCCGTGGGGGAAATCCCGGCAAAGTCGGCGGCCGGTTTTTGGTATGGTGCAGCTCTTTTTTACGGACCCGATTTCACCCGCACGGACCAGCGTCGACCTCTATTTCACCGAGAAGCTGTAGCAATGCCCGAAGCGATTCCGATCAAGGACCACGAGAAAGAAACCCGCCTGGTCAACAAGCGGCTGCTGGCCTGCGCCGTGCTGGTAGCGGCCATCACCTGTGCGCTGGTGGGGCGCATGTATTTCCTCCAGGTGGTGGAGTTCGACTACCACTCCACCGTTTCGCAGAACAACCGTGTCCACGTGTTGCCCATCACCCCGACCCGTGGGGTGATCTATGACCGCAATGGCGTGGTCCTGGCGGACAACCGCCCCAGCTTCAACCTGACCATCACCCGTGAGCGCGCCACCGATCTCAAGGGCGAACTGGATACCGTGGCCGAGCTCCTGCACTTGCCGCCGGAAGACCGGGCGCTGTTCGACAAGGCCATGAAGCAGGCCCGCCATCCTTTCGTGCCCGTCACCCTGTTCTACCAGCTCACTGAGGAGCAGATCGCCGTATTGGCGGTGAACGAATACCGCTTGCCAGGCATGGATGTCGAAGCCCAGTTCGTCCGGCATTACCCCCTGGGGATGCACTTCGCCCACTCCATCGGTTATGTCGGGCGGATCAACGAGAAAGAAGCCAAGACCCTGGACTCGGTGGAGTACCGCGGTACCCAATCCATCGGCAAGACCGGTATCGAGAAGTTCTACGAATCCGAACTGCATGGCCATGTCGGTTACGAAGAGGTGGAGACCAACGCCCAGGGGCGGGTCATGCGCGTGCTCAAGCATACCGATCCGGTCCCCGGGAAGAACATCGTCCTGAGCCTGGACGTGAAGCTCCAGGAGGCTGCCGAGCAGGCCCTGGGTGACCGCCGCGGCTCGGTGGTGGCCCTGGACCCGTCCACTGGCGAAGTGCTGGCCATGGTCAGCAACCCCAGCTTCGACCCCAACCTGTTCGTTACCGGCATCAGTTTCAAGGAATATGCCGCCCTGCATGATTCCATTGACCGACCGCTGTTCAACCGCGCGTTGCGCGGCCTCTATGCGCCGGGCTCGACTATCAAGCCGGAAGTGGCCATCGCCGGCCTGGATACCGGCGTAGTCACTCCCACCAGTCGCGTCTTCGATCCGGGCTACTACCAACTGCCGGACTACGACCACAAATACCGCAATTGGAACCGCAGTGGCGACGGCTGGGTGGACATGGACGCGGCGATCATGCGCTCCAACGACACCTACTTCTACGACCTGGCCCACAAGCTGGGTATCGATCGCCTGCACGACTACATGGCCATGTTCGGCCTCGGGGAGAAGGTCTCCCTGGACATGTTCGAGGAAGCCCCGGGACTGATGCCGTCCCAGGCCTGGAAGCGCGCCACCCGCCGCCAGGCGTGGTTCCCGGGAGAAACGCTGATCCTCGGCATTGGCCAGGGCTACATGCAGGTCACGCCGCTACAGCTGGCCCAGGCCACGGCACTGATCGCCAGCAAGGGGGTATGGAACCGGCCGCACCTGGCCAAGACCGTCGATGGCGTGGCCCCGGTGGACCCGCATCCGATGCCCAACATCCTGTTGAAGGACCCGCGCGAGTGGGACCAGGTCAACCATGGCATGCAGATGGTCATGCACGATCCTCGCGGCATTGCCCGCGCCGCTGCTGCCGGGGCCCAGTACCGGATTGCCGGCAAGAGTGGTACCGCCCAGGTGGTGGCGATCAAGCAGGGCGAGCGTTATGACCGCCTCAAGACCCGCGAGCGCAACCGCGACAACGCCCTGTTCGTCGGCTTCGCCCCGGCCGAGCATCCGCAGATCGTGATCTCGGTGATGATCGAGAACGGCGAGGCCGGTGGCCGGGTCGCCGGCCCCGTGGTGCGGCAGATCATGGACGCCTGGCTACTGGACCAGAACGGCCACCTCAAGCCGCAGTACGCCGCACCGGCCAAGGCTCCTGGCGACCCCCACGTCTGAGTCAGCGCAGCACCAGGCTGTCCGGCACCTGCTCGTGGATACTGAGCATGTGCTGGATGCTCTGGAGAAACAGCGCCTCGGCCTGGCTCATCTTCTGCTCACGGTTCCACAGCAGCTGGATATCGAAATCCACCACCCCATCCTCCGGCGGCAGCGGCCACAGCAAGCCCTGTTCGACGTCCCGGCGCACCAGGTGGATCGGCAGGCAGCCAATGCCGAAGCCGGCGCAGATCAGCCGATGAATTTCCTCGAAGCTGGTGGAAGAGGCGACGATCTTGCCGGTAAAACCCTGCTGATCGCGAAACAGCGTCAGGGGTGACAGGTTGCCTCCCAGCTGGTCGCTGGTGAAGCTGACGAAGTTCTCCGTGGCCAGCTGTTGCAGGCTCAGGTTGGCCTGGCCGAACAGCCGATGGCGCGGGCCGCAGAAGTAGGCGTAGCGCTCCCGGAACAGCACCCGCTGCTCCAGCCTGGGCTGCGGCAGCCGGCACAGGCCCACCCCCAGGGTCGCGGTCTTTTGCAGCAGCGAACTGATGATGTCCGGACTGCCCAGCACCTCCACCTCCAGCTCGATCTTCGGATGCGCGGCATGAAAGTCAGCGAGGAACTCATCGTAGTGCCGGGCCTTCACCCCACTGACGGTGAGAATCCGGATCTTGCCCACCACGTCGTCCTGGCGGCTTTGCACCACGGTGCCCAGGCGCGAGATGTCGCCATAGATATCGGTGGCGATGCGCAGCACTTCCTCGCCGGTCTCGGTGAGTTCGAAGCGCCGCCCGCTACGGACGATCAGCAGGCAGTCCAACTGCTCCTCGAGCCGCTTGAGGGCCTGGCTGACCGCCGACTGGGTGATGTGCAGGCGCGCGGCGGCGCGGCTCATGCTGCCTTCCTGGCCGATCACCAGGTAGGTGCGCAACAGGTTCCAGTCCAGGCGATCGTTGAGAAAACGCCGTCCGGCCCAGGAGCCGGTCACAGGATCGAGTGTCGACATGGAGCTCCTCTAAAAACGACCTGCCTCGCCTAGGTTTTAGAAGCGTCCATGGGGAGCTCTAGTAGTAGCAAGGCTAATAGTTAGGATAAGAATTCGAAAATTGACTAATCCTTGCACGACGGCGATAAAGCCCACAAGCGCCATAGAGCGCCGCCTGACCAAGCCTTCAGCACCTGCCCATAACTACAAATACACAGGTCCTTGCATGCACAGCACCCCTCAGCCGCGACGCGCCGCGGCAGCGGCCTTCATCGGCACCACCATCGAGTTCTACGACTTCTATATCTACGCCACGGCCGCGGCCCTGGTGCTGGGGCAGGTGTTCTTTCCCAGCAGCGACCCGGTGACCAGTACCCTGGCGGCGTTCGGCAGCTTTGCCGTGGGGTTCGTCGCCCGGCCCATGGCGGGCATGGTCTTCGGCCACCTGGGCGACCGCCTCGGGCGCAAGAAGATGCTCCTGGTGACCATGGCGCTGATGGGCCTGGCCACCACCGGCATCGGCCTGCTGCCCAGCTATGCCAGCGTTGGCATCTGGGCACCCATCGGCCTGATCGCGTTGCGCTTGATCCAGGGCATTTCCGTCGGCGGCGAGTGGGGTGGGGCGGTGCTGATGGCCAGCGAACACGCTCCGGCCCGGCGCAAGACCTTCTACGCTTCCTTCGCCCAATTGGGCAGCCCCGCCGGCCTGCTGCTGGCATTGATCGCCTTTCGCCTGGTCACCAGCCTTGCCCCCGAGGACTTCCTCGCCTGGGGCTGGCGCCTGCCGTTCCTGGCCAGTGGCGTGCTGATGATGGTGGGCCTGATGATTCGTAGCGGGGTGCATGAATCGCCGGAGTTCGCCAAGGCCCGGGATAACCAGGAGACCGCGCGCTACCCGGTGCTGGAGGTGGTCCGCGACTGCTGGCGGCAGATCCTCCTGGCCGCGGCGGCAGTGACCATAGGTTCGGCCGGTTTCTTCTTCACCAACACCTTCATGATCACCTACGTCACCCAGTACCAGGGCATCCCCCGGGCCACCATCCTCGACTGCCTGTTCCTCGTCACGGTGATCCAGCTGCTGTCGCAACCGCTCTCGGCCCTGCTGGCCGAGCGCATCGGCGAAGGGCGCTTCCTGACCCTGGTGGCCCTGCTGTGCATGGTCACGCCGTACCCGATGTTCCTGCTGGTCGGTACCCAGAACATCCTCTTGATGACCCTCGGCATCGCCCTGGCGGTGGTGATCCTGTCGGCGCTGTACGCGGTGATCGCCGGCTACATGACCCAGGCGTTCCCGGTGCACCTGCGCTACTCAGGGATATCCATCGCCTACCAACTCAGCTGCGCCGTGGCCGGCGGCACCACGCCGCTGCTGGGGACGCTGCTGGCCAGCAAGTTTTCCGGGCAATGGCTGCCCCTGGCGCTGTTCTTCAGCCTGCTGTCGGCGTTGTCGCTGATCGGCGTCTGTGGCTTGGCGCGCATGCGCGCCAAGCCGGTGGTCCAACCCGCTCCCCAAGAGGTGTATCCGTGAGCAAACCTGAACACATGAGTGCCGTCGAATGGCAGGCCCGTTGCGAACTGGCGGCGCTGTATCGCCTGGTGGCGCACTTTCGCATGACCGACCTGATCGACACCCACATCACCCTGCGCATCCCCGGGCCCGAGCACCACTTCCTGATCAACCGCTACGGGGTGATCTTCGACCGCATGCGTGCCAGCGACCTGGTACGCATCGACCAGGAGGGGCGCATCGTCGATCCCCACTACAGCGGGCACCGGGTCAACGCCGCCGGCTTCGTCATCCACTCGGCGATCCACATGGCCCGTCCCGACCTCAACTGCGTGATCCATACCCACACCGCCGCCGGCATGGCAGTGGCGGCCCAGCAGCAGGGCCTGCTGCCCATCAGCCAGCATGCATTGAAGTTCTACGGCAAGCTGGCCTACCACACCTATGAAGGCATCGCCCTGTCCCTGGACGAGCGCCAGCGCCTGATCGCCGACCTGGGCCCGCACAAGGCCATGATCCTGCGCAACCACGGCCTGCTGGTGGGCGGCGCCAGCGTGGCCCACGCCTTCCACGAGATCCACTTCCTGGAGCGCGCCTGCCAGGCCCAGGTACAGGCCCTGGCCGGAGGCTCGGTGCTCAACTACCCGTCGCCACAGATCTGTATCCACACCGCCGAGCAGTTCGAGCGCGACGATGCCGACCACATCATCGAGCTGGCCTGGGACGCGGCCCTGACCCTGATCGAGCACCAGCGCGAGTCCTACCTGTCATGAGTCCTGTGGTGCTGCTGTCCCGTGACCGCCTGTTGCTGCAACAACTGCAGCAGGCCTTTGCCCACAGTGCGCCGCAGGTGCAGGCATTGCTGGCAGGCGACCCCGGGGCTGCCGAGGCACGGCTGGCGGCCTGCTGGTTTCCGCCGCCGGGCAGCCTGCGAGCCTTGCCGGCATTGCAGTTGATCCATTCGGTGGCGGCCGGCATCGATCACCTGGAACACGATCCAGGCTGCCCGCCATTGCCGGTGTGCCGGGTGGTGGACCCCGGGCACCGCCAGGGCATGACCGAGTACGTGCGCTGGGCGGTGATCCACTACCACCGGGGCTTCGACCGGGTACTGCGGCAGCAGGCCGGGCACTGCTGGGAGCGGCCGCTGCAGGTGCCGGCGCAGGACTTCAAGGTCGGGGTCATGGGCCTGGGTTCCCTGGGCGCCGCCATCGCCCAGGACCTGGCTGGCGCGGGCTACCAGGTGCGTGGCTGGGCCCGCAGTGCCAAGCAGTTGCCCCAGGTGCGCTGCTTCGCCGGCGCCGAGGCGCGGGATGGCTTCCTCGACGGCCTGGACCTGCTGGTCAACCTGCTGCCCCTGACGCCCGAGACCCGGGGCATCCTCGGTCATGCCACCTTCGCCCGGCTGGCGCCAGGGGCGGCGCTGGTCAATTGCGGGCGTGGCGGGCACCTGCGGATCGACGACCTGCAACAGGCCCTGGCCAGTGGCCAACTGCGCGGCGCCTTGCTGGATGTCTTCGACCAGGAGCCGCTGCCGGCGGACCATCGGTTGTGGAGCCTGCCCGGGGTCACCGTCACCCCGCACATGGCCTCGGCCGCCTCCCACGATTGCATTGCCCGGCAAGTGGCGGAGAACCTGCGCCGCCTGGAGGCGGGCGAACCGCTGCTGAACCTGGCCGACCGCCGCCTGGGCTACTGAGTGTCCAGGCACGCCTGCAAGCGTTCGAGGAACAACGCCTCGGCGCGGCTCAGGCGCTGCTCGCGGTTCCACAGCAGGTGGATGTCGACGTCGGCGATGCCCTCGTGGGGCGGTAGCCGCCACAGCAGCCCGCTGTCGACATCGGCCGCCACCACATGTTCCGGCAGGCAGCCGATGCCGAACCCGGCGATCACCAGGCGGCGCACTTCTTCCAGGCTTGGGGAGGAGGCGACGATACGTCCGCTGAAGCCCTGCTGGTCGCGGAAGATGGTCAACGGCGAGAGCATGCCGCCGATCTGGTCGCTGGTGAAACTGACGAAGTTCTCCCGTTGCAGGTCGCCCTCGGCCACATCCGCGCGGCCGAACAACGGGTGGTGCTTGCCACAGAAGAACGCATAGCGCTGGCGCAGGAACAAGCGTTGCTCCAGGCGCGGCTGCGGCCGGCGGTTGAGGCTCAGGCCCAGGGTCGCGGTCTTCTCCTGCAGGGCGCTGACGATGTCCGAGCTGCGCATCACGTCCACCTCCAGGTCGACCCGTGGGTGCTGGCGATGAAAGTCCGCCAGGAACTGGTCGAAGCGCTCGTTGCAGATGCGGCTGATGATCAACAGCCGGACCTTGCCGATCACCTCGTCGGCAGGCTGCTCCAGCACGCTGCCGACCTGGGACACCTGGCCGTAGATCTCGCCGGCCAGGGCGAAGATCTGCTCGCCGACTTCGGTCAGGGCGAAGCGCGGGCCACGGCGGGCGATCAACTGCCGGCCCAGTTGTTCCTCCAGGCGCTTGAGGGCCTGGCTCACCGCGGGCTGGGTCAGGTGCAGGCGCGCCGCCGCACGGCTGATGCTCAACTCCTGGCCGATCACCCGGAAGGTGCGCAGCAGGTTCCAGTCCAGGCGGTCGTTGAGCAAGCGGCGGGCATCGTGGTCGGACATGGCGAAGGCTCTGGGGCGGGCGAGGGTTTGATAATAAGCCAGGATAATAATCGAGATAACCAATAGAAAATTGACTGATTATCCCCGGCCGCGGATAAATCCACTCCACAACGGCGCCCGCAGAAGGCGCCTGCGCTGCACCGTCCTCCTGCCAGAACAACAATCAAGGGAGCCTGATCCATGTCCTCCGCCTCGCCTCAACCGCGCCGGGCCGCTGCCGCCGCGTTCATCGGCACCATGATCGAATGGTACGACTTCTACATCTACGCCACGGCCGCGGCGCTGGTATTCGGTGCCTTGTTCTTCCCCTCCAGCGACTCGCTGTTCAGCACCATGGCGGCCTTCGGCACCTTCGCCGTGGGCTTCTTCGCCCGGCCCCTGGGCGGCATCATCTTCGGCCATATCGGCGATCGCATCGGGCGCAAGAAGTCCCTGGTCATCACCTTGCTGATGATGGGCGTGGTCACGGTGTGCATCGGCCTGCTGCCGACCTACGCGCAGATCGGTGCCACGGCGCCGGTGCTGCTGGTCCTGTTGCGCATCGTCCAGGGCATCGCCGTGGGTGGCGAGTGGGGCGGGGCAGTACTGATGGCCGGCGAGCATGCGCCCAAGGGCCGACGCAACTTCTTCGCTTCCTTCGCCCAGCTGGGCAGCCCGGCCGGGTTGATCCTCTCGCTGCTGGCGTTCAGCGCCGTGACCCGCTTGCCCGAGGAGGCCCTGATGAGCTGGGGCTGGCGCCTGCCGTTCCTGGCCAGTGCGCTGTTGCTGGTGGTGGGCCTGGCGATTCGCCTGGGGGTCGAGGAGTCGCCGGAATTTCTCGCCAGCCGCGAGCGCGCCGCCAAGGCTGCCCGCCATGAGCAGGCGCCGGTACTGGAAGTGCTGCACAGCGCCTGGCGGCCGTTGCTGCTGTGCATCGGCGCCAACACCCTGGGGATCGCCGGGGTGTACTTCACCAACACCTTCATGATCGCCTACAGCACCCAGCAGCTGCAGATTCCCCGGTCGCTGATCCTCGAGTGCCTGTTCGTGGTGGCGATCATCCAGTTCTGCATCCAGCCCCTGGCCGCCTGGGTCGCCGAGAAGATCGGCGCCACGCGTTTCCTGTGCCTGGTGGCGCTGCTGGCCATGGCCTCGCCGTACCCGATGTTCGTGCTGGTGAGTTCGGCCCAGGCGCCGCTGATGATCCTCGGCATCGCCCTGGCGGTGGTGTGCATGGCGTCCTTCTATGCGGTGATCGCCGGCTACGTCAGCGGTATGTTCGAGACTCGGGTGCGCTACACCGCGATCTCCCTGGCCTACCAGGTCTGCGGCGCTGTGGCCGGTGGCCTGACGCCCTTGATCGGCACCTGGCTGGCCCATCGTTTTCTCGGCCAATGGTGGCCGATGGCGCTGTTCTACAGCCTGATCGCCGCCGTATCGCTGCTGTGCGTGCTAGCCCTGGCGCGCCGGCACGCCGCTGCCCATCGCCTGGAAATGGCATCCCACGCCTGACTGTCTGGAGAACCTGAAGATGTTGAAGATCAATGGCGAACGCCTGTGGGCGAGCCTGATGGCCATGGCCGAGATCGGCGCCACCGCCCGTGGCGGTAGCTGCCGCCTGGCCTTGAGCGAGGAAGACAAGGCCGGTCGCGAACTGTTCGCCCACTGGTGCCGCGAAGCCGGGCTGGACCTGAGCGTCGATCCCATCGGCAACCTGTTCGCCAGGCGCCCCGGGAGCGACCCACAGGCTGCGCCGGTGATGATCGGCAGCCACCTGGACACCCAGCCCGAAGGCGGCCGTTTCGACGGGGTCTACGGGGTGCTGGCCGGGCTGGAAGTGCTGCGCAGCCTGAACGACCAGGGCATTGTCACGCGCAAGCCGCTGGAGCTGGCGGTCTGGACCAACGAAGAGGGAGCACGCTTCACCCCGGCGATGTTCGGCTCGGCGGTGTTCACCGGGGCCATGGCCCTGGAAGCGGCGCTGGCGGTGCGCGACGCCGAGGGCATCAGTGTCGCCCAGGCTTTGCAGAGCACCGGTTATGCCGGCCAGCGGCCCTTGGGCGGGGCGGTGGATGCCTACTTCGAAGCGCATATCGAGCAGGGACCGATCCTCGAGGACAACGCCAAGAGCATCGGCGTGGTCAGTGGTGGCCAGGCCATCCGCTGGCTCGACATCGAGGTCGAAGGCATGGCCGCCCACGCCGGGACCACGCCGATGCCATTGCGCAAGGACGCCCTCTACGGTGCGGCGCAGATGATCCTGGCGGTGGAGCGACTGGCCGCCGATTTCGCTCCCGAGGGCCTGACCACCGTGGGTGAGCTGAGCATCGCCAAATCCTCGCGCAACACCATTCCCGGCCTGCTGCAATTCACCGTCGACCTGCGTCATCACCAGGACCAGCAGATCGCCGCCATGGAGCAACAGGTCCAGCAGCGCCTGGAGGACATCGCCCGGCAACGGGGGCTCAAGGTACGCATCAGCCGTCACTGGGTCAGCCCGGCCACGCCGTTCGACGCCGACTGCGTGGCAGCGGTGCAGGAGGCAGTGGACGGCCTGGGCTACCCTCAGCAGTCCATCGTCAGCGGCGCCGGCCATGATGCGATCCTGCTGGCGCGTTACTGCCCGACCGCCATGGTGTTCATTCCCTGTGTCGGCGGCCTGAGCCACAACGAAGCCGAAGATGTCTTGCCCGAGGACGTGCGCCAGGGCGCCGATGTCCTGCTTAACGCCGTGCTGGCCCGTGCCGGCCGGGTCGCTTGAGGAGCCTTGCATGCGCAGTTTTTTCCACCCCGAACAATTGCTTCACCATCCCCGGAGCTATTTCTCCCGGGGCCAGATGCGCACGCCCCAGGAAGTGCCCGAGCGGGCGCGGCGCCTGGTGCAGGCGGTACACACCCTGGGTTTCGCCCTGGAGCAACCGCTGGATGCCGGCCTGCAACCCTTGCTAGCGGTGCATGGTGCGGCCTACCTGGAGTTTCTCGAACAGGCCCATCGGCGCTGGAAGGACATCCCCGAGGACTGGGGCGAAGAGGTCATGTCCAACATCTTCGTGCGTGAGCCCAATGCCCTGCGTGGTGTCCTGGCCCAGGCCGCGCGCTACCTGGCCGACGGCAGTTGCCCGGTGGGCGAGTGGACCTGGCGCTCGGCCTACTGGTCGGCCCAGAGCGCCATCGCCGGGGCCAGGGCGCTGCTCGATGGCGAACCGGCGGCCTACGCCCTGTGTCGCCCGCCGGGGCACCATGCGCGGGCCGAGGCTGCCGGTGGCTTCTGCTATCTGAACAACGCGGCCATCGCCGCCCAGGTGCTGCGGGAGCGATACAGCCGGGTCGCGGTGCTCGACACCGACATGCACCACGGCCAGGGCATCCAGGAAATCTTCTACGAGCGCAGCGACGTGCTGTATGTCTCGGTGCACGGCGACCCCACCAACTTCTACCCGGGCGTCGCCGGTTTTGCCGAGGAACGTGGCAGTGGTGCAGGCCAGGGCTACAACCTCAACCTGCCCATGGCCCACGGTGCCAGCGAAGAGGATTTCCTCGCGCGGCTGGAGCAGGCCCTGGCCGCGGTACGGGCGTTCGATGCCCAGGTGCTGGTGCTGTCCCTGGGCTTCGACATCTTCGAGCTGGACCCGCAAAGCAAGGTGGCGGTGACCCGTGCCGGCTTCGCCAGCCTGGGCCAGCGCATCCGCGGCCTGGGGCTGCCATGCCTGATCGTCCAGGAGGGCGGTTATCACCTGGAGAGCCTGGAAGACAACGCCCGGGCCTTCTTCGCCGACGCCGCGGCCTGGACCCGTTGACCGAACCCGCTGACCGGATCAGGCGCTGGTTGTGTGTTTGCCAGGGGAGCGAGTGGACGGCGCTCGCCCCTGGCTAGAGCCTTTACCTTCGCCTGAGTGTTGCCATCTGCAACGGCCCGAGTGTCCCGCAACACCATCGCCGGCGCTGCGGGAACGGGCTTGCCGAGGTGTCAGCTGGCGCTGCTGGAGTACACCCGCTGGCCGCCTTTCCAGGTCTCATGCACCTTGATGTCGCGGAGGCTAGTGGCCGGGACGTTTTCGTCCAGCGGGTCCTGCTCGAGGATCACGAAGTCGGCGAAGTTGCGCTCGGCCAGGGAGCCGGTCCAGGCTTCGGCATTGCACTGCCAGGCGGCATCGTAGGTGATGGCCTTCAGCGCTTGTTTACGCGTCAGGCACTCTTCGGGGTTGAGCACCGGCAATTGCTGTGGATCCCGTACATAGGCTGTTTGCCCAGGCAGGCGCAGGCCTTCCATCTTGCGTGTCACCGCCTGCTCCATCGAGCGCAGCGGGCCCAGCGGCGTGACCGTGCAATCGCTGTGCAGGGAGATCCGCAGATCCTTGCCCAGGGCCATCTGGCACAGGTCGAGCATGGTGTCGGCGCGATTCTCGAAGATCGCCTGCTGGAAGGCGTAGCCCCAGTAACCGACATGCCCCACCAGGAAACTGGGCGACAGCCCCAGCTTGACCATGGTCTTGAGGCGATCTTCGCTGAGCAGCGAGCAGTGTTCGATGCGGTGGCGCTTGTTCAGGCCCACACCCTGCTCGAAGGCTTTCTGGTAGGCCTGCAGGGTGAAGTCGATGGCCCGGTCGCCATTGGCGTGGATCATCAGCGGCCAGCCCTTGGCGGCGACGGCCTGGACCAGGTCCTGGTAAGCGACGGGGAGGTCTTGCGGATCCTGCTCGCCCTCATCGCAGAAGTTGAAGTTGCCCTTGGGGCGGGTACCGGCATTGCAGCAGTAGTCGGTGGTCTGGTAACCGGTCAGCCCCTGGTTGGAACCGTCCGAGACCAGCTTCACCGAGCCCTGGTACATGCGCTTGGCCTGTTCGCGGGTGGCCGCCTGATAGGCCGGTAGCTGGCTGATGCTCTTGGGCGTGCCGTTGCAGGCAGCGGCGTAGCCGATGCGCAGGGTCCGTGGATGGTTGAGGAAATAGGCATCCAGCAGCAGCTTGGAGATGGGGTCCATCATGGCGTCGTACAACAGGGTGATACCGCGCTGCGCGGCGGTGGCGAAGTAGTGCTCCAGGCGCTTGAAGATGTTGAGCATCTCCAGTTGCTGCTTGAGGGGAATGACCAGGATCGCCTTGAGCACATCCTCTTCCTGCACCGTGCCGTCAGTGACCGTGATCCCGGCCTGGGTGACCCGTTCGCTGGCGGCGCTGTTCAGGTAGGCGGTGTGCATCGAGGCGCTGACCAGCAGCATCGGGTGCAGCTTGTCGATGCTGTCCAGGTTGCCGACTTCTTCGTCGAAGCCGCAGCCCAGGGTGATGAGCTGGTTCTGGCCCCCGGGCACCACCTTGAACGGCATCAGCGCCGGATCGACCATGTGCCCGAGGATCCAGGTCGAATCGTCCTTGGGCAACCGGGCCTGGATGGTGGTCTTCAGCCAGTTCCAGTCATAGACGGGGCGCAGTCGCTGGTTCTGCCGCTCGTCGTGGTTGAAGGTTTGGCTGTCGGGGTCGGTATCCACGTCATTGACGATGGCGCCCAGGTTCAGCCAGCCATCCATGGCACAGCTCTGCACGATATGGGCGTGGGGTTCCACCAGGCCGGGTAGCAAGGTCCTGCCGCCCAGGTCTTGGGTGGTATAGGTGAGCTTCAAGTCCTGCATGCGCGCCTTGACCTCGGCCAGGGTGCCGACGGCCACCACGTCGCCGGCATGGATGCTCAGGGCCTCGACCCGGTCGTCCATGTTGCCCTCGCGCAGCGGATAGATGGTGCCATTGGTGAAGACGATGGATGCGCCGTCCGGCTCTTGCAGCGGGCCATGGGCTTCGCGGGGCAGCCCGGCCATGTAGCGGGCCGGGTCGAGGCTGTGCTTCAGCGCTTCCCAGACCAGGTTGTGGCATCCGCACTGGATGTAGTCATGATCATTTCCATTTGATCCCATGATGCGTTCCTCAAGGTTCTTGGTGGTTTGAGGGTGGAAAGGTCGATGAGCCAGGAGCACAGGCAGGCACGATCCGGCTCGCGCTGAGCGTAGCAGCCGTTCGCCGGGCGGGCTGGCCCATTGCCATGAGCGGCCCGGTCCTGCGTCGGCCCGTGGCGGAATTGGTTGGGGGGCGGTTTGGCAAACGCAGGCAGCCCTCGAGGATTCCCAGGCGCGCGGCTAGATGTGCAGCCAGGCCAGCGAGCCCAGCAGCACGCTGGCCCCGGCCGTGCCATAGGCCAGGCGCGCCAGCCATTGCTTGCGGGTCAGCAGGGTGATGGCCGCCATCGAGATGGCGATCTGGATCGCCATCATGGCCTGGGCCCAGCGATGGTGCTGGTGCAAGGTGGCTTCTGACTGTTCATCCCAATCCTGGGCCTGGGCTTCCAGGGCCTCGGCCTTCAGGCGCACGGCTTCCTTTTCCTTCTGGTAGCGCTGGGCCTCGATGCTGTAGTGCTTGGCGTCGACCCCGGGGATGTGGGCTGCCAGCTCCGCGAGGTTCTGGCGGCTGGACTTGGCCTGGTAGTAGTTCCACTGGTTGGCCGCCTCGGTCTTTTTCATCGCCGCGTTGTTCTTGTCCATCGCCGCCAGGCTCTCGCTGGAGCCGGCCTGGTAGCTCAGCAAGGCACCGAGGGTGGCCATGATCGCCGTGGTGACGGCGATCTTGCTGGCGAAGCTGTCATTGCGGGCGTGGGCCTGTTCGCTTACGTGTTCCACATGCTTTTCGTGGGGGCTGGGCACTTCGAAGTCTTCGGTCATGGCGATCGATCGAAAGGAGGGGAGGGAGGAGTTGCAAAGTGTATCCACGGCCCCGTGGAGCGGCTGCACTGGCGCACGTTCGTTCAGCCGGGCGACAGCCTTGGAGCAGTTTCGGGATAACAGTTCGATAGTGCAGCGCTGGACGAACGGTAGAGAATGACCATTTTGCGATAGTTAAAAGGAAGTTCTCGTTAGACGGTCGCCAGGGGCCTTCTTAAAGTTGGGTGCATCGAACCATCGAGTACCCCTCATGCCTATTCATCGTGGGTCCGTGCTGGCCCTGTGCGCCCTGCTGGGCGCCTGTAGCGTCGGCCCGCAACGGCCGCCGAACACCACCTTGCAGCTGCCCGCCACGCCAGCCGCGACCCCGGAGTCCGACGACCAGTGGTGGCGGTTGTACCGGGACCCGGCGCTGAACGCCGCCGTGCAGGAAGCCCTGGGGCAGAACCGCGAGCTGCGGGTGGCGGCGGCCAACCTGCTGCAAGCCAGGGCCCTGCTGCGTGAAGCCGATAGCCTGGACCAGCCGCAGACCCGGTTGTCGGCCAACACTGGCTACGGCAGCACCGCGGATGACCAGTTGGAGGCGGCGCTGGGCGACAGCCGGCGAATCCGCACCGGCACCCGCTCCGGCATCGGCCTGGACGTGCAGTGGGAGATGGACCTGTTCGGACGCCTGCAAGGGCTGGAGCAGGCGGCCCGGGCCGATGCCGAAGCCGCCAGGGCCGCCGAGGATGGCCTGCGGGTGGTGGTGGCCGCCGAAACCACCCGCGCCTGGTTGCAAGCCTGCAGCTATGGCCAGCGCCTGGATGTGGCGCGCCAGTCCCTGGCTCTGGTGGAGCAGGGGCGCGACCTGACCGCCGAACTGCATCGTTCCGGCGCCGCTCTGCCCCTGGACGTGGCCCGGGCCGAGGGCCTGGTGGGCCAGGTGCGCGCTACCGTGCCGCCATTGGAGGCCGGGCGCCAGCGGGCCCTGGCCGAGCTGGCGGTACTGCTGGGGCGCCTGCCGGGGGATGTGCCGGTCCAGGCGCAAGCCTGTCGCCAGGCGCCGGCGCTGATTGCCAGCCTGCCCGGTGGCGATGCCCTGGCGATGCTGCGCCGGCGCCCCGATGTGCGCCAGGCCGAGCGCCGGCTGGTGGCGGCCACGGCGCGTATCGGTGTGGCCCGGGCCGATCTCTATCCTCGGATCAGCCTCGGCGCGGGGATCGCCAGCTCGGCCCATCATCCCAGCGGTTTCGACGAGCGCGACGCCTCGGTCTGGCGCCTGGGCCCGCTGCTGTCCTGGAGCTTTCCCAACTTCACCGCGGTGCGTGCCCGCATCGCCCAGGCCGATGCCCGGGAAAGCGCGGCACTGGCCGAGTTCGACCACAGCATCCTCGGGGCTCTCAAGGAGCAGCGCCAGGCCCTGAACGACTACCAGGCCGCCGGCCAACGCCAGCAAGACCTGCAGCTGGCGGCCGAGCGCAACCAGGAGGCCCTGCGCCTGGCCGGCCTGGCCCGGGCCGCCGGGGCCTCCAGCGCCCTGGACTACCTCGATGCCCAGCGCACCGACGTGGCCTCCCGGGCTGCCGCGGCGCGGGCCGATGCCCAATTGATCGACAGCCAGGTCCTGCTGTTCAAGGCCTTCGGTGGCGGTTGGCGCGAGGCCCCGCCGGTGATCCTGCCCAAGGTGGAGCCTGGGCGCCGCGCATTGTCCCCTCGCAGCTCTTGGTTGCGAGCTTCTTCCCTTCCAGCCACTGGCGAGTCCCCGCAATGACCGATACCACCCCCGTTCCCGCTGTCCCCGGCCTGACCCGGCGCCGCCTGGCGTTGTATGCAGGGCTGACCCTGGGCCTGTTGTCGATCCTGGCCTGGAGCCTGTACTGGTGGTTCGACGGCCGGTTCCTGGTGGCGACCGACGATGCCTACCTGCGGGCCGATATCGTCACCATCGCGCCCCGGGTGGCCGGTTACCTGGCCAGCGTCGAGGTGCGTGACAACCAAGCGCTCGAGGCAGGCGACCTCTTGGCCCGGATCGACGACAGCGACTATTCGGCCCGGGTCGAGCAGGCCGAGGCGATGCTGCGCGAGGCCCGCGCCGACTGGCGCACCGGGCAAGCCCGGGTGGCCAACCTGCAGGCGCGCCAGCAACAACAGCAAAGCTTGATCGACGAGGCCCGGGCTCGGGTCGGCGCCGCCGAGGCCGAGGCCTTGCGCGCCGGCCAGGAAGGCCGCCGGCAACGGCACCTGGCCAGCCAGCAGGTCAGCAGCGTGCAGCAACTGGAAAGCGCCGATGCCCTGGCGCGCCAGGCCGATGCCGCGCTGGTCGCCGCCCGCGCCAACCTGGCCGCGCGACGCCAGCAGGTGGCGGTGCTCGATACCGAGCAGCAAAGTACCCGGGCCCAGCTGGACAAGCTCGAGGCCGGCGTCGCCCGCAGCGATGCCCAACTGCGCCTGGCCCGTATCGACCTGGCCCGTACCGAGCTGCGCAGCCCGGTGGCCGGGATTGCCGGGCAACGCAGCTTGCGCGCGGGGCAGTATGTGGAAGTCGGCGCGCCGCTGCTCGCGGTGGTGCCCCGGGAGGCCTACGTGGTGGCCAACTACAAGGAAACCCAGGTCCAGGGCATGCGTCCCGGGCAGGCGGCACGGGTCGAGGTCGACGCCCTGGGGGGCCAGGTGCTCACCGGGCGGGTGGACAGCTTCGCCCCGGCCTCCGGTGCGCAATTCGCCTTGCTGCCGCCGGACAACGCCACCGGCAACTTCACCAAGATCGTGCAGCGCATGCCGGTGCGCATCCACCTGGATCCCGGGCAGCCGCGCCAGGCCGAGCTGCGCCCGGGCATGTCGGTGGTGGTGACCGTGGATACCCGCCATGACTAGTGCCCAACGCGTGGCCGAGCCAGCGGCCGAGACGGTGCCAACGATCAGCCTGCGCACCTGGGTCGCGGTGCTGGGCAGCGTGGTCGGCTGCTTCATGGCCGGGATGAACGTGCATGTGACCAACGCGTCGCTGCCGGACGTGCGCGGTTCCCTGGGCGCCACCTTCGAGGAGGGCTCGTGGATCACCACGGCCTACCTGGTGGCCGAGATCATCATCATCCCCATGACCGGCTGGCTGGTCTCGGTGTTTTCCATGCGCCGGGTGCTGATGGTCGGCACCGCCGGCTTCGTGCTGTTCTCCATCGCCTGTTCCCTGGCGCCGAACATCCACGCCCTGATCCTGGCGCGGGTGCTGCAAGGAGCCTTTGGCGGCGTACTGATTCCGTTGTCGTTCCAACTGATCGTCACCGAGCTGCCGGCGGCCCGCCATCCCCTGGGCATGGCGCTGTTCGCGGTGGCCAACAACGTCGCCCAGGCGGCGGGCCCGTCCCTGGGCGGCTGGCTCACGGATGCTTATTCCTGGCGCTGGATCTTCTACCTGCAAGTGCCGCCGGGGTTGTTGCTGTTGGCGGCCATCGGCTGGTCGGTGCGCCCGCAGCCCATGGTCCTGGAGAAGCTGCGCCAGGGCGACTGGGGTGGTATCGCGAGCATGGCGGTGGGCCTGGCGGCCTTGCAGATCATGCTGGAGGAGGGCGGGCGCCATGACTGGCTGGCCTCGTCGTTCATCGTCAACTGCGCGCTGCTGGCCTGTGTCGGCCTGCTGGCCTTCACGGTCATCGAACTGCGTCGCCCACAGCCACTGATCAACCTGCGGCTGCTGGCCCGCTACAACTTTGGCATCGCCAGCCTGATGCAATTCACCTTCGGTGCGGTGGTGTTCGGCGTGGTGTTCCTGGTGCCCAACTACTTCGCCGAGATCCACGGCTACAACGCCCGGCAGATCGGCCTGATGATGATTCCCTACGGCCTGGTGCAGTTCGCCATGTCCTTCGCTACGCCGCACCTGATGCGCTGGACCAGCGCGCGGACCATCATCGTCGCCGGCTTCGCCATCACCGGCATCGGTTGCCTGATGAACATGCACCTGAACCCCGATGCCTCGGTCAACGTCATAGTGCCGTCGCTGGTGATCCGTGGCATCGGCCAGTCACTGGTAGTGGTGGCGCTGGGGGTGATGGCCATCCAGGGTATGGAAAAGGACCAGGTGGGCTCGGCCTCGGGGCTGTTCTCCATGGTGCGCAACGTCGGTGGCGCCATCGGCATCGCCCTGTCCAGCCAGGTGGTGGTGGAGCGTGAGAAGTTCCATGGCCAGCGCATCGGCGAGTCGGTGAACCTGTTTGCCCAAGCCACCCAGGAGCGCCTGGTGGAGTGGGTGCGGATGCTCGCCCAGGCACCGCTGGACTACGCCAGCGCGTTGCATTCGGCGGCGGCCGCGCCCCTGCGCCGACAGGCCCTGGAACTGATGAACCGGGTACTGCACCGCGACGCCTTGTTGCTGGCCTACAGCGATGCCTTCCTGCTGGCCGGGGCGGCGATGTTGCTGTGCGTACTGGCCGGATTGCTGCTGCGCCGGGCCTGAGCGCTCAGCGATAGAACTCCGATGGCGGGGTGCCGAACTGGCGCTTGAAGGCGGCGGCGAAGGCACTCTGGCTGTCGTAGCCGTGTTGCAGGGCCACCTGCACCACCGGCATGCCCTGGGCCAGGCACTCCAGGGACATCAACAACCGCGCCTGCTGGCGCCAGCGGCCGAAGGTAATGCCGGTGTGGCGCTGGAACTGGCGGTGGAAGGTCTTGGCGCTCATGGCCAGGCGGTCGCTCCATTGCTCGGCGGTGCGGTTGTCCGCCGGGTCGTCGGCCAGGGCCTGGCAGACGTGGAGCATGCGTGGCTCCTGGGGCCAGGGCAGGCTGAACGGCAGCACCGGCAGCGAGCGCATCTCATCGAGGATCAAGCGCATCAGGCGGCCGTCGCGGCTGTCGGCCTGGTAGTGCTCATCGACCTGGGACGCGGCCAGGATCAACTCTCGCAGCAAGGGCGAGACTTCGATCACGCAGTCGTTCTCGGGCAAACCGCTGATGGCGTCGACATTGACGAACAGGCTGCGCATGCGCACCGCGCCGCGCATGCGCACCCGATGCTCGACCCCGGCCTGCAGCCAGACCCCACGACTGGGCGGCACCACCCAGCGTCCGGACTGGGTGTCGATCACCAACACACCTTCGATGGCATAGGCCAACTGCGAACGGGGATGGCTGTGGGAGGGGATCACGTGGCCGTTGGGATAATCCACGGCAATGCTGGTGACTGGCACCGCCAGGCTATCGATGGACGAAACCACAAGCAGGTCGGACATGGGACGGGGTGTCTCCGGCAACAGGGACGAGGGCGTCCATCATAAGGCCGGATGTCTAATTCGCGATAACAAAAGCCTGTTTAGCTGATTAGTTGCAGCAGAGCCGTTGCTTGAGTCCAGGGCAAAAAAAAGCCCGCCAGGGGCGGGCCAAATGGGATTCGTTGAGGAGTGGCCCCAATCTACGGGCGTCGAGGTGAAAGGGCCGTGAAAAAAAGGTCGCGCCCAAGAAAAAGCGCCTTAGTTTTTTCCACAATCCCACAACCTTTTCGGATTTATCCGATAGGGCCATCCCCGGCGCCTCCGTAACATGGCCACCTGCTCGCCCAGCCAAAGGGGGGCTTCGACTTAAGATGCCATGGTCGAAGTGATGGGCGAGCACCCTTTCCTCCCTTCCCCTGGCCGCTTCCTCTCCTGTCTCCTTTACCTGCTATCTCCCGACCCTTTGCGGTATTGCCGAGGCCTGTGCGTCAGGCCGGCTGTTCGAGCCGTCGATGAATCTCGGCCCATAACTGCGGATCGTCGAAGTCGCGGATCACCCGATGGGCACCGGCGTCCAGCAAAGTCTCGGGCCGCTGGCTGGTGGCCAGGCCGAAGGTGCAGATGCCGGCGCCCACCGCCGCTTTCATCCCGGGGACCGAGTCTTCGAAGGCCAGCGCCTGGCCGGCCGCGGCATCCAGGGCTTGCAGGCCACGCAGGTAGGGCAGGGGATCGGGCTTGGCCCGGGGCAGTTCCTCGGCCACCAGTACGATCGGCAGGCGTTGGCTCAGGCCCAGGGCCTGGAGCATGTGTTCGGCATTGGCCCGGGGCGCGTTGGTCACCACGCAGGTGCCGATGCCTTGTTGCTCGGCGAAGTCCAGCAGGCGCAGGAGGCCGGGGATCGGCGTCAGTTGCGGGGAGAGTTGGCGAAAGCGCTGCTCCTTGCGCTCGGCGAAGGCTTCGTGTTCGGCCACGCTACGCTCGGGGAACAGGTAACGGCACATGTTGGCGTTGGCCTGGCCACTGACATGGGCCATGAATTGCGCGTGGCTGAAGACCCGCTGCTCTTCCTCCAGCAGCAGTTGTTGCAGGGCCAGCAGGTGCAGGGCGTCGGTGTCGGTCAGGGTGCCGTCGAGGTCGAAGAGCAAAGCGTTGAGCATGGGAGACAGTTCCTGTCGGGCCCATCCGGGCCTGTTGGCTGAATCGATCAAGCCCGCATCCTAGCAGGCTTGATCGCAGCCGTGGCCGCTCGGGCCGGGCTCAGCCTTCGGCTGGGCCGTCGTCGTCAGGCTGTGGGCAGTGATCCTGCGGATTGGTTGGCCACAGCACCTTGCCCTGGCCATCGAGGACCTGCTCGGCGCCACAGTCGACCTGGGTCACCTGGAAGCTCGGGGTGCCGTCCAGGCGGTACAGCGCCTTGAGGCTGCGGGTCTGGTCGTCGCCCACGCCTTCCACGGCGTAACCGAAGATCGCCCCACGAGCTTCATCGACCACCAGTTCCTGCCACTTGCTGGAAATCAGGCGCTTGCCCTTCAGGTCCAGCAACGCCACGGTCGCCAGCGGCGAAGTGTCTTCGCTGGCCAGCAGGTAGTGACCGGTACTATCCAGGCGGATGTCCACGTATTGGCCCGGCTCCATCAGCACCTTGCCGCTAGCGTCCATCAGGCCGACGGTGGCGATCTTGGTGGCTTCGCCGAACAGGGTGACCGGCTTGGTCGGGCTGTCGGGCGTGCTGAAGACGAACAGCTCGGGAGTGATCGCGCCAATGTTGCTGTAGGTTGGCTTGAACAACTCGACGCCCTTGTCCACATCGAAGATGCCGAAGGTCGCGGTGAAGGCGCTTTGCAGCACGCCGACCTGGTTCAGCCCCGGGACCTCGGGGAACAGGCCCAGAGGACTGAAGCCCGCTGGCTCCGCCGAGTCGTATACCGGCTGCACCTTCCACTGGCCCTGCGGGTCGATCATGCCGATCTTGCCGTGCTCGCCTTCGGCGGCCTGGGCGGTGACCAGCGCGCCCTGCTGGCCGAACACCTCGCAGGTGCTGAACTGGGCCTGGATCACGACCTTGCCTTGCAGGTCGAGGTAGCCGCATGGAGTGTCGTATTTTTCCCGGAAGGCCACGCGGTTTTCGCCGGGTACCCCAAGCCAGTAGTAGCGGGCAGGATCCACCAGGCGGGCCTGGGCATCGGCCAGGGACTTGCCCTGTTCGTTGCTGACCACCAGATGTTCATTGGCGGCGCTGTCGATACTGTCGAACTCGACCTGCTTCTGCTCGTGGGTCTTGAGGTTGAACGCCCATTTTTCTTCGCCGCGTTCGGCGGTCATCCACCAGCCACGCTTGGCAAAGTCGTCGCGCACCACGCTGCTGTCATACAGCGCCTGGGTCAGCTCCTGGCCCTTGGCATCCAGCAGGCCACGTTTCTCGTTCAGCTCATAGACGATGAAGTCATCCTGGCCGCCCACGTACAAGTCGTCGAAGCGCGGTGGCTGCACCTGCTTGCCGCTCTGGTCGATGATGCCCAGCTTGTCGTCCTGGCCAAAGCCGAAGTAGCCGGGGGTCAATGGCCGCAGGTCGTCGGTGAAGTTGGCCAGCAGGATCTGCTTGCCGTCGGCGCTGGCCAGGTTCCAGGTCCCGTCCTTGGCGAACAGGAAGCTCTTGTCCAGGGGCAGGGTGACCACCGCGTCGTAGTCGTTGTCGGCGCCGACCAGCACTGCGCCGTTCTGGTCCAGCACTGCGCATTCGCCGTTGGCGCACACCGGGATCACCATGGCGGCAGGTGCCGGGGCGAGCGCGGCAGCCACGGTCTTGGGACTGGATTCTTCCTTGCATCCGGTCAGGGCCAGAGCAGACAACGAGAGGATCAGCGAGCCGAGACGGGCGCTGGCGCTTCTATCCATGAACAAAGGTTCCTTTGCAATAGGGGGAAATTGCACTGCCTGCGCAAACGGCCAGGCAGGGCGGGGTGATTCTGCGGCGGCGACGGAGAAATGCAAGGTCCAATTGCAAAGAAAACCACCGGTACAGCGTGCCGCGCCGGGCCACATTCCCGCGAGGCTGGAGACCGGCGCCCGCTACAGCCCCAGCACCGGACAGCTTAAGTCACCTTCCTCGCACTTCAGGTAGTTCTTGAAGTTCTCCACCCGGACCTTGGTCAGTGCGGTCATGCACTGGCTGTAGGCCAGCGGATAAAGACTGCCACCTTCCACGCCGGAGGTGGCGTAGCCGCACTCGGCATCGCGGAACGCTACCCAGGCGCGCTGGGCGCCAACCAACCGCTGCTTGGTTTGCGCCTGGTTCTTCAGGCCCTGGCTGATCTGTTGGTACAGGCTGTTCAGCTCCTTGTCCGCAGTCTTGTACTCGAGGCTGGCGCACTGGCTCAGGGCGGCTTGGTCGGGAGCGTCGCTGCACTCGCCGGCATGGGCCAATGGCGCCAGCAGCATGGGCGCAAGGAACAGGATCAGGGTTGGGCGCATGGAAGTTCTCGCAATCGGTCAGTGGGAAGAATCGCAGTCTAGTCGCGGCCGGGTTGCCACTCGGGCCAGCTGTCCAGGCCTGCATGGGCCAGCCAAGGCACATCGTGGCAGGTCCAGATATGCATCTGCGGCGTCTGCCCCGGATCATCGTCCAGGGTCGCTACCCGCAGGATCACATGGGGTTGTCCTGCACGTTCAGCTAGAAGGTGGGAGCCGCAGACCGAGCAGAAGTGCCGCAGCTTGCCCGGGGACGATTCGTAGCTGCTCAGGTGTTCCCGGCCACACAGCCAGCGGAAGTGCTCGCGCATTACCCCGGCTGTGGAGGCAAAGGCGGCGGCGTGGGCCTTGCGGCAGGTCTGGCAATGGCAGTGGCCGATGGGCATGTCCAGGCGCTCGACCTGGTATTGCACGGCCTTGCACAGGCAACTGCCGTGCAACGGCCGGGCGGGCGCTTGGCGTTGGGCGGCGGCCAGCAGGTCATCGGCCATGGCCCGGATCTCCTGGCCCATGTGCAGCTTGGCCAGCCAGTGCCCGGGTATGCCCTGGATGCCGTAGAAGGCTCCGGCCAGTTGGCCGACGATGGCGGCGGTGGTGTCGGCATCGTCCCCCAGGTTGGCCGCGGCCAGCACCGCATCGGCGTAGTTGTCGCTGTGCTGGAAGCACCACAACGCCGCTTCCAGGGAGTCCACGCAATAACCGTTGCCGCGAATCTCTTCGCGGGCCTTGCTCAGGTAGCTGCCACGAGCCAGGGTCGCCACCTTGGCTTGCTCGAACTGTATGTCCTCCACCACCTGCAGCTCCTGCTTGGAGGCGCCGGCCAGGGCCCTGGCGATCAGGCTGGCGAACAGCTGGCAGCATTCGATGGCCTCGGCGGCGCCATGGGTGGTGCGCGAGCTGTCGCCGGCGAACTGCCGGACCCGGGCCAGGTCGGGGTAGAAGAACAGCACTACCGGTGCCAGGCGCATCAGCGAACCGTTGCCGGCGGTATAGGGATCGCTGGAGCCGGCGAAGGGCTGGCCATGCTCCTGGTAGTCGGCCAGGGCCTGGCGCACGGTCATGCCGATGTCGAAGCATTCGCCGGTGGCGCTCAGATAACCCCACTGCCACCAGTTCAGGTAGCGACCCATCTGGTCGGCGGCATCGAATCCGTCCTTGCGCAGCAGGCTTTCTCCCAGGCACAGGGCCATCGAGGTGTCGTCGGTCCACTGGCCGGGCTTGAGGTTGAACGGTCCGCCACCTTGCAGGTCAGTAACGGGTGGGAAGCTGCCGCGGGGCTTGAATTCGACACTGGTGCCGACGGCATCGCCGCAGGCCAGGCCCAGCAGGCTGCCGCGATAGCGGTCGAGGAGGGCGAGGGGCATAGCAGGTCCTTTGCGAAAGCGTTGGGTGGGTGACATTAGCATTTTTATCCAAGGCCGCCGGGTCGCTCCGCAAGCAACTGACGGTTGCGCTGGACCCAGGGCGGTCTAGTGTTGATCACTGGAGGTGGCTTATGAATTCTTCAGATCGTATCGAACGCAAAGTGCTGCTCCAGGCCAGTACGTCGCAGGTCTGGGCCGCGTTGAGCGAGGCCCAGAGCTTCGGTCGCTGGTTCGGCGTGACGCTCGCCGGCCAGCATTTCGCCCCGGGCCAACAGGCCCGTGGCGCCATCACTTACCCCGGCTACGAACACCTGGTGCTGGAGTTGCAGGTGCAGCAGATGCTGCCCGAGGAGCTGTTCTCCTTCCGTTGGCACCCTTACGCCGTGGAGCCGGGTCATGACTACTCGAACGAGCCCACCACCCTGGTGTGCTTCGAGCTGGACGAGCACCCCGAAGGCACCTTGCTGCGGGTCAGTGAGTCGGGGTTCGACGCCATTCCCGCCGAACGCCGGCTCAAGGCCTTTCGCATGAACAGCCGCGGTTGGGACGAGCAGATGGCCAATATCGAGAACTACCTGCGCCAGCAATGATTGCCGGGCTGCCAACCTTGCGCAGGTGCCCGGCGCCGTTTGAAACTTGCAGCTTGTCGCTCGGAGCTGCTGTTGTGTTTGCAACCTACATTGAACGCTGGCGCCTGCTGGCCGATGGCGAACCCATCGTCACCCCCGGCAGTCGCCTGTTGCCGGTGCGCCTGGAGACTGGCGCACCGGCGATGCTGAAGATCGCCCTGGATGAAGACGAACAAGCCGGCAACCGGTTGATGGCCTGGTGGGACGGCGAGGGCGCGGCGCGGGTACACGCCCAGCAAGACGTTGCCCTGCTGATGGAGCGGGCCATGGGGCCGGGGTCGCTGATGCGCATGGCCCTGGCTGGCGAGCACGATGCGGTGAGCCGGATCGTTTGCGCCACCCTGGCGCGCCTGCATGCGCCACGGCCTGAACCCCGGCCACCCTTGCTGGCGCTGGACCACTGGTTCAAGGACCTGCGCGAGGCGGCGCAGCACCAGGGTGGCTTGTTCGTCGAGAGCCTGGCCATGGCCGATCATTTGCTCGCCACGCCTCGGGATGAAGTGGTGCTGCACGGCGATGTGCACCACGACAACGTGCTGGATTTCGCCGAGCGTGGCTGGCTGGTGATCGATCCCAAGCGGGTTCGTGGCGAACGCTGTTTCGATTTCGCCAACCTGATCTGCAATCCGGACCTGCCCAGCGCTACCGATCCCCTGCGTTTCGAGCGCCAGGTACAGGTGATCGCCGAAGCGGCCAACCTGGAACCCCGGCGGCTGGTGCAGTGGGTGCTGGCCTTCAGTGGCCTGTCTGCCGCCTGGTTCCTCCAGGACGATCATCAACTCGGTGTCCGCCACCAATTGCAGCTGGCGGCCCTGGCGATTCAGGCGCTGGCATGATGGCCTAAGGGATTGCCTAGGTGTGCTGTAGCCAATTTCCTACACGCGCTGTATTTCAATGCGCCTTCTGCCTACCCAGGTGCGTGTTTAATATCTCTTCCCACAACTGCAGCGCAGGACGCGCTTCAGGATCACGGAAGATCGACCATTAGCACGGATGCTGCAGACAGGATGTCATGATGGTCTTGAAAGAAACCCGCTTCGGCGGGTTTTTTTTCGCCCGGGTTTTCATGTGTCCGGAGCTCGCAACGGCCAGGCTCCGGTCGGTCAACGGGTAACTTCGCTGTGCACCTTGTGCAGCGCTTGTTCCAGCAGCGCCAGGCTGATCGAACCCAGGGCCAGGCGCAACGCCTGGGGCGTGTGGGTCGTGGTGGCGAAGGGATCTGCCGAGGTCACGGTCACTTTCTGCCGGGCCAGGGCCGCCACCACGCTGTCGGCCCGGCGACCGTCCTCCAGCTTCAACCAGAGAAAGTAGGACGAAGGGTTGGCCAGGTAATCGCAGCCTTGCAGCACCCTGGCAGCCAGGTGCTGGCGTTGGCGGGCGTCGTGGCGCTTCTGCTCTTCCAGGTTGTCCACCAGTCCCGATTCGATCCACAGGCAACCCAGGGTCACGGTCAGGGTCGGGGTGCTCCAGCTGGACACTCGAATCGCCCGTTCCAGGGCCGGGATCAACGTCGGGGGCGCGACGATGAAACCGATGCGCAGCCCCGAGGCGACGCTCTTGGACAAACCCGAGATGTACAAGGTGCGCTCCGGCGCCAGGGTCTGCAGTGGTGGCGGCGCCGGTTCGGCGAGAAAGGCATAGGCACCGTCCTCGATCAGCCAGAAGTCATGCTTGCGGGCCAGTTGCACCAGGCGCTGGCGCTGGGCCAGGGGCATCACCGTGCCCAGGGGATTGTGCAGGGTAGGCATGCAGTACAGCGCGCGCACCGGCCGCCGGCGACACAGCTCTTCCAAGGCGTCGAGGTCGGTCAGGCCATCGATCTGCGGCAGGGGTTCCAGGTCCAGGCGGTGGACCAGGGCCAGGCTCTTGAGACCCGGGTAGGTCAGGGCGTCCACCGCCATGACATCCCCGGGCCGCAGCAGCGCCAGCAGGCTGACCGCCAGCCCCTGCTGGGCGCCATTGACGATCAGCACCTGCTCGGCGCCGACGCGGATCTCGCGATTGCGCAGGTGCCGGGCCGCGGTCTGGCGTTCATGCAGGCGCCCGCCCTGGGGAGCGGAATGCAGCAGGGCATCCAGGTCGCCGGAGGCGGCGATGGCCCGCAGGCCCTCACGCAGGCTCTGTTCCTGGCCGGGCAGGGCCGGGTAGTTGAAGGACAGGTCCACCTCGCAGTCCTTGGCCGGTTGCTGCTCCAGGCCCATCCCCCGGGACAGGCTGCTGTCGCGCACGAAGGTCCCGCGCCCGGCCTCGCCCACCACCAGGCCAATGGCTTCCAGCTCCTGGTAGACCCGCAAGGCGGTGGCCAGGGCTACCCGCTCCCTGGCCATCAGCGCCCGGACCGTGGGCAACTGGGTGCCGGGCGGCAATTGCCCGGCACGAATGCGCAGGGCGAAATCATCGACGATGGCCTTGTAGCGAGTGCGGCGCATTGCTGGGCTCCCGGTGTATCTAGAACAGTTTTTTGTTTGTATCAGGAAGGGCTCCTAATCTACCGGCTTTCCCGCAGGAGCGCGCAAGCATGCCGGACTGGACGACCCTATCGATCTTCATCGGTGCCGTACTGTTGTTGCTGTTGTCACCGGGGCCGAACATGGCCTTCGTCATCAGCCAGGGCATGGCCTATGGCTGGCGGGGAGGGGTCGCGTCGGGGCTGGGGATCGGGGTCGCGGATATCTGCCTGACCCTGCTCACCGCCACTGGCGTCACCACCCTGGTGGCCAGTTGGCCGCCGGCCTTGGACCTGATTCGCTACGCCGGGGTCGCCTACCTCTTGTGGCTGGCCTGGAAGGCCCTGGGCAGCAGGGCTGGCTTGAACCTTGCCGGCACGCCCCGGGTGCCGCTGGCCACGGTGTTCGTCCGGGCCATGGGCAACAGCCTGCTCAACCCCAAGGCGCTGTTGTTCTTCATGGTCTTCTTGCCGCAGTTCGTCAGCCCCGGGCAGGGCAGCATCGCCTGGCAACTGGTGGTCCTGGGCCTGGTCCTGACCCTGGTCAGCGGCGTCTTTCATACCAGCCTGGGAGTCTTTGGTGCCGCCCTGGGCCGTGGCCTGGCCGCTCGTACGGCAGGTGTTGCCAGGTTGCAGTCCTGGCTGCTGGCGGTGGTGTTGCTGGCCCTGGCCTTGCGCCTGGCGCTGATGACCCAGCCGAGCTGATTTTTCCCCAATGGAGTCCGAACATGTACATCGCCGCCTTTATCTACAAACCCGGCCAGGCCGACGAAGAGTTCCAGCGTTTGAGCGCGATCATCGACGAAGTCGCCACCAGCCTGCCGGGTTTCGTCGGTGCCCAGTCCTGGGCCAACGCTGGCCAGGGCCTGGTCAACGCCAGCTACTACTGGGAGGACGAGGCGTCGATCCAGGCTTTCGCCCGCGACCCCCGGCACCTTGCCGCCAAGCGCCAGTACCGGCGTTGGTACGCCGGTTACCAGGTGGTGATCTCCAGGGTCGAGCGGGTCTATGGCGATGGCGGTATCGACTCCTTGCTGGCCAGCGACCGCCACGGCCCGGTACGCCGCGCCTGACGATTGCCGGATCAGCCGGCCTGCAACCTGGCGGCGGCGCGCAGGGTGATTTCCCGGCGCTTGTTCAGGGAGGCCGTGGTGGTCTGGCGGGCTTGTTGCACCAGGGTTGCGGGGGC
>NZ_NEIQ01000032.1:0-23499 GCF_002112765.1 Pseudomonas sp. B6(2017)
GCCGATGGCTTGCTGCTGGTCGGCGACCATCGCCTGCAGCAGGTTCTGCCAGTGGCGGGCCATGCGCTCGATGGTCGAGGCCTCGAACAGGTCGGTGGCGTAGCTCAGCGAGGCATGCAACTGCTGCTGGGATTCTTCGATATCCAGGACCAGGTCGAACTGCGCCGCGGTTTCATCCCAGGTCACCGGGCTGATGTCCAGCCCCGGCAAACGCTGCAAATGATTGCCTGCCTGGCTGATGTGATGGTTGAACACCACCTGGAACAGCGGGTTGAGGCTCAAGCTGCGCTCCGGCTGCAGCGCCTCCACCAGTTGTTCGAACGGCAGGTCCTGGTGGGCCTGGGCTTCCAGGGCCCGTTGCTTGACCTGCGCCAGCAACTGGTCGACGGTCATCTGCCCGTCGATATCGGCCTTGAGTACCTGGGTGTTGACGAAGAAACCGATCAGGCGCTCGGTCTCTACCCGGTTGCGGTTGGCGATCGGCACCCCGACGCGGATGTCCTGCTGGCCGCTGTAGCGATGCAGCAGGGCCTGGTAGGACGCCAACAACAGCATGAACAGGGTCACGCCACGGACCTTGGCCAGGTCCTTGAGCTCATCCACCAGGGCAGCGGGTAGCGGTATCGACAGGCGAGCACCACGATGGCTCGGCAAGGCCGGGCGCTGATGGTCGAACGGCAACTCCAGCACCGGCTGCTGCCCACCGAGCATGTCACGCCAGTAGCCGAGCTGACGGGCCTTTTCGCCGGCCTCCATCCAGTCGCGCTGCCAGGCGGCGTAGTCGGCGTACTGGATCGGCAAGGCCGGCAGTTGCAGCTCTTCATTCAGGCTGTAGGCCGAATACAACTGCACCAGCTCTTCGATCATCACTTGCATCGACCAGCCATCGGAGACGATGTGATGCTTGACCAGCACCAGCACATGGTCATCTTCGGCCAGGCGCAGCAGGTTGACCCGCAGCAATGGGCCCCGGCTCAAATCGAATGGCTGGGCGATCTGCGCCTCGATCAGGGACTTGAGCTCCTGTTCCTTCACCTCGAGTTGCTGGATCGACACCTGTGCTTGCGCGGCGATGACCTGGACAGCCCGCTCGCCATCCTGGCGCAAATGGGTGCGCAGGCTTTCATGGCGCGCCACCAGGGTGTCGAAACTGCGCTGCAACGCAGCCAGATCCAGCTGGCCCTTCAGGCGCAGCGCGCTGGGTACATGGTAGGCGGCGCTGGTCGGGTCCAGCTGCCAGAGGAACCATTGGCGCTCCTGGGCGTAGGACAAGGCCAGCGGTTGCGCCCGGTCCACCGGCAGGATCGCCGGGGCCGAGGCGTCGACAGCGCCCAGGGCGCCGACGAAATCGGCCAGCACCGGATGCTCGAACAGGGTCTTGAGGCTGACCTCGATACCCAGGCCATGTCGCACTCGGGACACCATCTGGGTGGCCAGCAGCGAGTGGCCGCCCATCTCGAAGAAATGATCGCCGAGGCCGACCCGCTCGGCACCCAGGACCTGGGACCAGATAGCCGCCACCTGCTGCTGTAGCTCGGTGACCGGAGCGATCCAGTTGGCCAGCGCCTGGCTGGCATCGGGCTTGGGCAGCGCCGCGCGATCGAGCTTGCCGTTGGGGCTCATGGGCAGGCGCTCCAGGAACAACAGGTGCCCCGGCACCATGTAATCCGGCAGTTCTGCACGCAGGCTCGCCTTCAACTGCTCGCGCAACGGCTCTTGCTGTTGCTCGGACAAAGCCTGGCTGGCCACCACATAAGCGACCAGCTGGTTATCGGCGGCGACCACCAGGGCTTCGCGCACACTGGCCTGGGCCAGCAGGCGTGCCTCGATTTCCCCCAGCTCGATACGGAAACCACGCACCTTGACCTGATGGTCGATCCGTCCGATGTACTCGATCACCCCGTCGGCCCGGTAGCGTGCCAGGTCGCCGGTACGGTACAGGCGCCCGGCCCCGTCCGCGGCGAACGGATCGGGAATGAAGCGCTCGGCGGTGAGTTCGGGACGCTGGAAGTAACCACGGGCCAGCAGCGGCCCGCCAATCACCAATTCACCGGCCACACCCACCGGCACCGGGTTGAGGTTGGCATCGAGCAAGTAGATGGCGCGACCGTCCAGTACCCGGCCAATGGGCATGACTGCCGGCAACGGCTCGCCACCCAAGACATAAGCAGCGCAGTCCAGAGCCGTGGCACTGACCGTGGTCTCGGTGGGGCCATAGGTGTTGAACAGCCTGACGTGGTCCAGGCCCGCCGCGCGCCAGGCATTGAGGCCTTCCGGCGGCATGGCTTCGCCGCCGATATGCACCTGGCGCAGGCGCCCGTAGTCGCGTGGGCCACGGTCGGCGAAGTCCCGTACCAGCAGGTACCAGTAGGCGGTGGTCAGGTCGGCCACGGTGATCTGGTGTTCGATCAATTGCTGGTAGAAGGTGTCGCTGTCCCACAGTTCGCCACCGCGCACCACGACCGCCGCACCGCAGCACAATGCCGGGTACAGCTGTTCGACGAAGGCGTCGAAGTTGAAGGTGCCGAATTGCAGGGCCCGGTCATCGGCCTTGAGCTCGAACAACTCGGTGATCACTTCCACATGCCGCGCCAGGGAGCCCAGGTCGATCCCGACTCCCTTGGGCCGGCCAGTGGAGCCGGAAGTGAACATCACATAGGCCAGGTTGCCCGGCTGTGAACGCACCGGCGGATTCTCGGCGCTGTAGGCGGCCAGCCAGTGTTCATCCTGCTCCAGGCAGATCAGCGGCAAGCCGGGGCTGATCGGCAATTGCTCCAGCAGCGGTTGCTGGGTCAACAGCAAGCCCAGGCCGCTGTCCTCGATCATGCACTGCAGGCGCTCGCGGGGGTATTTCGGGTCCAGCGGCACGTAGGCGCCACCGGCCTTGAGCACCGCCAGCAGGCCCACGACCATTTCCAGGGAACGATCCACCGCGACCCCGACCAGGGAATCGGCCTTCACCCCCAGCTCGATCAAGCGCTGGGCCAGGCGGTTGGCCCGCTGGTTGAGCTCGCCATAGGTCAGGCGGCGCTGGTCGAGGATCAGCGCCAGGCGCTCCGGTTGCATCGCCGCCTGCTGCTCGAACCGTTGCACTACGCTGGCCTGCGCCGGCCGCGAGGCATCGCGCGGATTCCAGGCCTGCAACAGGTGCCGTTGTTCCGACTCCGGCAGCAACGGCAAGGCCCCCAGGGCTTGCTCCGGCACCTCGAAAAAGCGCTGCAGCAGCGCTTGCAGGCAGGCCGCCAGACGCTGCACTGCCTGGCTGTCGAATTCGGCCTGGAGGTACTCCAGGTGCAGGCTCAAGCGTGCGCCGCCGTGCGCAGTCAGGGTCAACGGGTAGTTGGTGCGTTCCTGGCTCTTGACCTCGCTGAAGCGCAGGCCCTCGGCAGCGCCCTGCTCCAGGCTCTTGGCCACGGGGAAGTTCTCGAACACCACCAGGGTATCGAACAGCGCCTCGCCGGCGGCCCCGGCCCAACGCTGGATATCGAACAACGGCGTGTGTTCGTGCTCGCGCATCTCCAGGTTCAGCGCCTGAACCTGGCGCAGCCAGTCGCCGACCGACTGCGCCGGATCCACGTTGGCGATCAAGGGCAAGGTGTTGATGAACAGGCCGACTTGCTGCTCCACATCCGCCAACTGCGCCGGGCGTCCGGAGACCGTGACCCCGCAGGCCACGCTGGACTGGCCGGTATAACGCTGCAACAGCAACAGCCAGGCCGCTTGCACCAGGCTGTTGAGGGTCACCTGTTGAGCCCGGGCAAAGGCACCCAGGCGCCGGGTCTGCTCTTCATCCAGTTCACAGAGCAGTTCGCCGTATTCGCCCGTTGCCGGTTGCCCGCTCCTGGCCACGCTGCGAGCCAGGAAGGACGGCTCGTCCAGCTGTGCCAGGCGCTCGCGCCAGAACGCCTCGCCCAGCGCCGGGTCCTGGGCCTGCAACCAGGCGATGTGCTGGGCAAAACCGGCGCCTGTCGGCGCCAGCGGCTGGCCCTTGCAGGCTTGCAGTACTTCGTTGAGCACCAGGGCGTTACTCCAGCCATCCATGAGGATGTGATGGCTGGTGTACACCAAGTGCCAGCGGTCCTCATCGGTGCGCACCAGCACCACCCGCAGCAAGGGCGGACGAGCCAGTTCGAAACCTTGCTGGTGCTGCTCCAGGGCCAGGGCGTCGAGCGCCGCCTGCAGATCCGCACGAGTGCGCCAGTCATGCTCGATCAGCGGCAGCTCGACCTGGCGATAGACCACCTGCAGGGCCTGGCCCTGGTCCTCCTGCCAGACGAACCCGGTGCGCAGCATGTCATGACGGCCCAGCACCTGCTCCCAGGCTTGCTGGAAGCGCGCCACGTCCAGGCCCTGGACATCGGCCCGCAACTGGCTGACATAGACGTCGCCCTGGTCTTGCTGGTACAGGCTGTGGAACAGCATGCCCTGCTGCATCGGCGACAGCGGATACACATCCTGCACTTCGCGGGACGCCAGGGCCAGGTCATCCAGTTGCTGCTGGGTGAGCCGCGCCAGGCTGACGTCGGACGGGGTCAAGGCGCCGTGGCTTGGGTCCAGGCAATGTTCGATCAAGGCCAGCAACTGCTCCTGGTAGTCATCCACCAGGCGCTGGATGGTCGAGGCGTCGAACATCTCACGGCTGAAGCCCCAGCTCAGGCTCAGCTCGCCGCCGTAGACCTGGCCTTCGATCACCAGCCAGTTGGCCAGCGGCGCACCCGGGTCCTGGGTCTGCCCGGCCTTCTCGGCGGCCGGCACCAGCAGCGCCTGGGCATCGAACTGGCGGTCGAACTGCCCCAGGTAGTTGAAGGTGATGCGCGGTTGCGCCAGCTGCGCCATGGCTTCGCGGCTGGCGGTATCGCCCAGGTAGCGCAGCAGGCCGAAGCCCAGGCCCTTGTCCGGCACGGCGCGCAATTGCTCCTTGATGCCCTTGATCGCCGCCCCTGGCTCGTCGGCGGCGCGCAGGTACACCGGGAACAGGCTGGTGAACCAGCCGACGCTGCGGCTCAGGTCCAGGTCGCTGCCCTGGGTTTCCCGGCCGTGGCCTTCCAACTGCACCAGGGTGCCCTCGGCGCCGGTCCAACGACCGATGGTGCGGGCCAGGGCGGTGAGCAGCAGGTCGTTGATCTGGGTGCGATAAGCGCCCGCTGCCTGTTGCAGCAATTGCGCGGTGCGCTGGGCATCCAGGGTCAGGGTGATTTTCTGTTCATGACGGTTTTCCAGGGCGCCAGCCGGACGCTCGGCCGGCAGGTCGGCGACCTGGGCCGGGATCTGCGCCTGCCAGTAGGCCAGCTCGGAACTACGTTCCCCCGCCAGTTGCTGCAGGTGTGCGGACCAGGCCTGGTAGGAACTGGTACGTGGTGCGAGGGCCTGTTGCGGCTGGCTATACAGCTGCTGCAGGTCTTCCAGCAGTACGCGCCAGGACACCCCGTCCACCGCCCAGTGGTGGACCACCAGCAACAAGCGCTGGCTGCCGTCGGCCAGGTTGACCAGCATGCCGCGCAGCAATGGGCCTTGCTCCAGATCCAGGCTGCGCTGGGCAGCCTCGCACAGCTGGGTGAGTTGCTCCGCATCGCCCGCCTCACGCAGCCACAACAACTCACCGGGCTCCTCGGCATAGGCCTGCTGCCAGCCAGCGGCCACTTGGCGCACGCGCAAGCGCAGCGCATCGTGATGCCTGGCCAGGCGCGCCAGGGCTTCGGCCAGGCGCTGGGCATCCAGGGGCTGGCGGGCTTGCAGCAACAGCGACTGGTTCCAGTGCTGGCGCTGCGGTACCGCTTGTTCCATGAACCAGTGCTGTACCGGCGTCAGCGCCAGCTCGCCGCTGGCCGGGCCACTGTCCTGCTGGCCGAGGGCCACCGGCTTGGCCACCTGGGCCAGGCTACGCAGGGTCTGGTGCTGGAACAGGTCCCGTGGGCTGAGCGCCAGGCCAGCCTGGCGGGCGCGGCTGACCACCTGGATGGAAATGATCGAGTCGCCACCCAGGGCAAAGAAATTGTCATCCAGGCCGACCTGCTCCACCGTCAGCACCGCTCGCCAGATCTCGGCCAGGGTCTGCTCGGCCCCCTCGCGCGGCGCACTGTAAGGAGCCAGTTGCACCTCACCGACCTGGCTCAGCAGGGCCTTGCGATCGAGCTTGCCGTTGGCGGTCACGGGCATGCTGTCCAGCAGCACCCACTGCGCCGGCACCATGTAGTCCGGCAGGCTGCGGCCCAGGTGTGCGGCCAGTGCCTCGCGCCAATCGGCGGCGACCTCTTGCAGGACCAGGTAACCCACCAGTTGCTTGCCGTCCACCACCAGCACCGTGGCTTCGCGCACTTGCGGATGCTCCAGCAGGCGCGCCTCGATCTCGCCCAGCTCGATACGCAGGCCGCGCAACTTGACCTGGTGGTCCAGGCGCCCCAGATACTCGATCACGCCATCGGCGCGCTGGCGCACGCGGTCGCCGGTGCGATACAGGCGCGCGCCATCATGGAATGGACAAGGTACGAAACGCTCGGCAGTCAACGCCGCACGCCGATGATAGCTGCGGGCCAGGCCGGCACCGCCCAGGTAGAGCTCGCCAGCGACCCCGGCAGGCACCGGCAGTAATTGTGCATCCAGCACATGGGTGCGCAGGTTGGCGATCGGCCGGCCGATCGGCACGCTATCGAGCCCCTCGTCGACACAGGTCCAGTGGGTTACGTCGATGGCTGCTTCGGTCGGGCCATACAGGTTGTACAAACCGACCTTGGGCAATTTTGCGAACACCTGCTGCTGGGCATCCATGGGCAAGGCTTCGCCACTGCAGACGATGCGCTTGAGGCTGGTACAGGCCGACACGCCGCTGTCGCGAATGAATGCCTGGAGCATCGAAGGCACGAAATGCAGGGTAGTGACCTGCTGCTCGGTAATGGTCCGGATCAGTCGTGCCGGTTCGCGATGGGCCCCGGGAGCGGCCACCACCAGGCGTGCCCCGGTCATCAGCGGCCAGAAGAACTCCCACACCGAAACGTCGAAGCTGAATGGAGTTTTCTGCAGCACCGCATCGCTGGCGTCCAGGCCATAGGCCTGTTGCATCCATTGCAGGCGATTGACCAGCGCCGCATGGCTGTTGCCGGCGCCCTTGGGCTTGCCGGTGGAACCCGAGGTGTAGATCACGTACGCCAGGTTCAGCGGATCGATCAGTACCTCCAGCGGGCTGTCGCTGTAGGCATCGAGCCAGTCCGGCTCCTGGTCGAGGGTGATGATCCGGACCGTTTCGCCAGGCAGCGACGCCAGCAGCGAGCTCTGGCTGAGCAGCAGGCCGATGCCGCTGTCCTCGATCATGTAGGCCAGGCGGTCCTGGGGATACTCCGGGTCCAGGGGCACATAGGCTCCGCCGGCCTTGTGGATCGCCAGCAGCCCCACGACCATTTCGATGGATCGCTCGATACAGATCCCCACCAGTGTGTCGGCTGCCACCCCCTGCTCGCGCAACAAGCGCGCCAGCTGGTTGGCCCGGGCGTCCAGCTCGCCATAGCTGAGCTGGCGCTCGCCGAACACCAGGGCACAGGCCTGCGGAGTACGCCCGGCCTGGGCCTCGATCAACTGGTGCATGCAGACTCCGCGGGGGTAGTCCACCGCGGTGCGGTTCCATTCATGCACCAGCAACTGCTGCTCCTGGACATCGAGCAGGGGCAGCTCGCCGATACGTTGCCCGGCATCCGCCAGCATGCCTTGCAGCAGGCTGGTCCAGTGACGCGCCATGCGAGCGATGGTGGCCGCATCGAACAGGTCATCGGCATAGGTCAGCGCCGCATGCAACCTGCCGGATTTCTCGTAGGTATCCAGGGTCAAGTCGAACTGGGTGGTACGGCTTTGCCACTCCACCAACCCCAGCTCCAACCCGGAGGCGGTGTTCACCGTGGTGATATCGGCCACCTGCGGCTGGTGGTTGTACATCACCTGGAACAACGGCGTATGGCTCAAGCTGCGCTCCAGCTTGAAGGCCTCCACCAGTTGCTCGAACGGCAGGTCCTGGTGGGCCTGGGCCCCCAGGGCCGCCTCCTTGACTGCCTGCAACAGCTCGCTGACCCGGGTCTGGCCGGTGAGCTCGGTGCGCAGCACCTGGGTGTTGACGAAGAAGCCGATCAACCCCTCGACCTCGGCCCGGTTGCGGTTGGCGATGGGCACGCCGACGCGGATGTCGCCCTGGCCGGTGTAGCGATGCAACAGCACA
Organism: Pseudomonas sp. B6(2017); assembly: GCF_002112765.1. Taxonomy (NCBI): domain Bacteria; kingdom Pseudomonadati; phylum Pseudomonadota; class Gammaproteobacteria; order Pseudomonadales; family Pseudomonadaceae; genus Pseudomonas; species Pseudomonas sp. B6(2017). Next base: position 8,198 of record NZ_NEIQ01000032.1, read on the forward strand.
TTGAAGGCCCCGAGCAGGAGCATGAACAGGGTGACGTTGTGCTGTTTCGCCAGGGCGCGCAACTGCTCGGCCAAGGCCGGCTCCACGGCGAACTCATAGCGAGTCCCACGGTAGCTGGGCACCGCCGGGCGTGGATGGTCGGTGGGCAGCTCCAATACCGGATGCTCATCGCCCAGGCGGGCCTGCCAATACTCCAGCTGACGCGCCTGCTCCCCCGCCTCCAGCCAGCGCCGCTGCCACAGGGCATAGTCGCTGTACTGGATCGGCAGTGCCGACAATTGCGGCGCCTCGCCGCGCTCGAAGGCGTCATAGCAACGGATGAATTCGTCGATCAGCACGTTCATCGACCAGCCATCGGACACGATGTGGTGCAGGGTCAGTAACAGCACATGGTCCTGGTCCGCGAGCTTGAGCAGCTTGATCCGCAACAGCGGTCCCTGGCCCAGATCGAACGGCAGCAATGACTGGCGCTGGGCCTCGGCAGCCACCGCCTGTTCGCGCAAGGCGGCATCCGTGGCACTCAGGTCCTGGTACTCCAACGGCAATGGGCTGTCGACCACCATTTGCTCCAGGCGGTCATCGACGTGGCGCTTGAACAGGGTACGCAGGGTTTCGTGGCGGGCGATCAGGTGGGCGAAGGCCTGCTCCAGCGCACCGCGATCCAGCTCGCCCTTGAGACGCACGGCACCCGGCAAGTTGTAGGCGCCGCTCTCGGGGTCCAACTGCCAGAGGAACCACATGCGCCGCTGGGCGTAGGACAGGTCCCAGCGATCATCCACGGCCACGTCGGCCGGAATCGGAAACAACGAAAAGTCGATGTTTTCATCCCGCAGGCCATCGAGGAACAACCGCCGCTTCTCCAGCGGCAGCTCGATAAAGCGGCGAGCAAGTTTCAGGGACTTTTCAGCGTTCATCGGGGTTCATCCGTACATGTTGGGTATCGAGCGAGAGCTCGGCTATCCCTACGAAACGGATGGGCGCCGGGAAAAATTAACCCTGCGCGCAGGCCCCGGATCGCCCCCTCAGCGGTAAATTCCACCCCCTGCGGCTCGTTAAATCAGGACCTTCTTTTTCATAAGGTCGCGATCATGTCCTCAGCCACTTCCCTGGCCAGCTCGCTGGCAAATGGCTTGCGCAAACTGGTAGGCGCAGGCGTCCAGTCACCTCGCAGTTACCGGGTGATCAACGTCGAGCTCAAGCAGCGCATCGACCTCAGCCCCTCCCTGGTACGCCTGGTATTCAGCGGCGAGGACATCGCCCAGGCCCGCACCCTGGCCCCGGACCAGCGCATCAAGCTGCTGTTTCCCGCCGCCGATGGCAGCCTGCCGCAGTTGCCGGTGGAGGGTGACTGGCATGCCGCGCGGCGCAAGCTGCCGAGCGAGCAGCAACCGCCGATGCGCACCTACACCATCCGCGAGCTGCGCCTGCAGCCGGCGGAACTGGACGTGGACTTCGTGTTGCACGGGGTCAACGGGCCGGCCTCGAGCTGGGCGACCTGCGCGCAACCTGGCGACCGCTTGCAGATGGTGGTGCCGAACAAGGCCTTCAGCGGCGACCCCGGCGGTTATGAATGGCAACCGCCGGCGGGCATCCGCAAGGTGCTGCTGATGGGCGATGAAACCGCCCTGCCGGCCATCGCCGGGATTCTCGATGAGCTCAAGGAGTATCCGGACTACCCGGATGTGCAGGTGTTCATCGAGGTACCCCACGAGAGCGACTGCATCGACCTGCATTGTCATCCACTGACCCGGCTGAGCTGGCTGCCCCGCGACATGCTCGACGCCCGCCATGGCGAGCCCCTGATCCACGCCGCCCGGGAGCTGGCCGAACTGCCGCCGCCCAGCGCCGGAAGGCGGCCGGTCAAGGCCGGGCGTGACGATGAAGAGCGGCCCTGGGAAACCGCAGCGCCGGCGGACAACCTGTTCTATGCCTGGGTGGCCGGGGAGTCGGCCACGGTGATGAGCATCCGCCGCCACCTGATCAACGAGCGCGGCCAGGAGCGGCGCAACCTGACCTTGATGGGCTATTGGCGCATGGGCACGTCCCTGGGCTGAGCCCTGCCCTGCCCTGCACAGCCGGCAACAGGGCTACAAGGACAGCGCGACGGGGGCCAGGTGACGGCGCCGGTGCACATCCAGGTGTCCCTTGACCAGGCTCAGCACCTTGGCTTCGTGTTCGTGGATGAAGAAATGCCCGCCGGCGAGCATGTCCACCGAGAACCCGCCATGGGTCTCCTTGCTCCAGCCGATCAACTGTTCGGTGGTGGCGCGATCGGCCTTGCCGCCCAGCACGTGCACCGGGCAATTGAGCAACGGGCGCTGCACAGGCCGGAAGCGCCCGCACAACAGGAAGTCGGCCCGCAGGATCGGCAACGTCAGGCTCATCAGCTCCTGGTTGGCCAGCACTTCTTCGCTGGTGCCGTTGAGGGTGCGCAATTGCTCGATCAGTTGTGCATCGGTCTTGGGCTCGGCAAAACCGCGGTCGTATTCGGTGCGCAAGGTCGGCGCCGCGGTTCCCGAGGCGAACAGCGCCACCGGCTCCGGGCAACCCAGGGCCCGCAGGGCATGGGCCAGCTCGCAGGCCAGCAGGGCTCCCAGGCTATGGCCGAACAAGGCATAGGGTGGCCGCAACGTAGCCTGGATTTCTCCGGCCAGCTGCCTGGCCAGCTCGCGCATGTCGGTGTGCAGGGGTTCGGCGTAGCGGGCACCACGCCCGGGCAATTCCACCGGCGACAGCTGCAGCCACTCCGGCAGCTTGCGCCGCCAGCGGCTGTAGACCATGGCGCTGGCTCCAGAGTACGGCAGGCATAGCAGGTTCAACTGGGTCACGGTTTTCCCTCGGCAGATGATCGGTCGGCAGCCCCTGCAAGACTGCCGCGCCAGCCAAGGCCGGGGAACGCTGGCTCCCGTGGCTGGCACTCTTTGCAGGGGCTCCAGAGAAACAACGCGGCGCAGCGTGGACAAATTAGTCCCTTGGTCGTTTCAGCGCAGGCTGCGATAGCTCTGCAAGGCCGCCACCAGCACCACCGCACCGCCAGCCAGGGCCAGCCAGAAGCCGCTGCGGGCGCCGAACTGGTCCACCAGGCCGCCGGCACCGGCGGCCCCCAGGGCCACGCCCACCCCCAGGCCGGTGACCAGCCAGGTCAGGCCCTCGGTCAGCTTGGCCGGCGGCACGATGCGCTCCACCAGAGCCATGGCGACGATCAGGGTCGGGGAGAAAAACAGCCCGGCGACGAACACCGCCAGCGACAAGCCGAGGATGTTGCCGGCCAGCAACAGCGGCAAGGTGGTCACCGCAGTAGCGATACCGCTGTACATGAACAGCCGGGGCAGCGGCGTGGCCAGTTTCAAGGCACCGAAGGCGATCCCCGCCAGGCACGAACCGGTGGCGTACATCGACAGCACGATGCTCGCCGCCGCCGGCTGGCCCTGTTGCTGGGCGAAGGCCACGCTGACCACATCCACCACGCCGACGATGACGCCCATGGCGGTCATCAGCAGCAACAGCAGGCGGATCTGCGCCGAACGGATGATCGAGCCCGAATGCTGTTCGTCATGGGCATGGACCGGCGGCTCGGTGGACTTCTGCACCACGAACAGCGCTACCCCCAGCGCCAGCATCAGCAGCGCCACCAGCGGCCCGGCCTCGGGAAACAGGCCGACGCTGAGACCGACCGAGATCGGCGGGCCGACGATGAAGCACACCTCGTCCAGCACCGATTCCAGGGCGTAGGCGGTCTGCAACTGCGGCTGGCCCCGGTACAGCTCGGTCCAGCGGGCCCGGACCATGGCCGACATGCTGGGCATGCAGCCGGCCAGGGCGGCGCAAAGGAACAGCGCCCAGTGCGGCGCCTGCAAGCGGGTGCACAGCAACAGCGCCAGCAAGGCGCCGCCGCCCAGCCCGGCCGCCAAAGGCAGGACCCGGCCCTGGCCGAAGCGGTCCACCAGGCGCGAGACCTGGGGCGCGCAGAACGCCGTGGCCAGGGCGAAGGTAGCCGCCACCGAACCGGCCAGGGCGTAGCCGCCGTGCAGTTGCGCCAGCATGGTGATCAGGCCGATGCCGGTCATGGAGATCGGCATGCGCGCGATCATGCCGGCCAGCACGAACGCCCGGCTGCCGGGGGCCTTGAACAACTCGCGGTAGGGGTTTGCCATGTACAACGACTCCTTGGGGGTCCTCAGGGCGGCTTTGCAGTAGCTACACATACGCCGCGTATGTTAAAAAGCATGAAAACATACGCCGCGTATGTCAATCCATCATGTGTTGGAGAATTGTTTTCATGAGCAGCCGCCCGCGCGCCGAAATGATCGAGGCCACCCGCGCCAAGCTGATTGCCAGTGCCCGCCTGGCCTTTGCCCGCCTGGGCTACGCCAAGACATCCATGGACGACCTGACCGCCGAAGCCGGGCTGACCCGAGGTGCCTTGTATCACCACTTCGGTGACAAGCAAGGCCTGCTGGCCGCGGTGGTGGAGCAGATCGACAGCGAAATGGACGCCCGCCTGGACCGAGTCAGCGACCAGGCCGGCGATCCCTGGGAAGGTTTTACCCGGCGCTGCCGGGCCTACCTGGAGATGGCCCAGGAGCCGGAAATCCGGCGTATCGTCCTGCAGGACGCCCGGGCCGTGCTCGGCGAACGCCTGCCGGACCAGGAACACTGCATCGACTCCCTGGGCCGGCGCCTGCAAGCCCTGGCCGAGGCCGGGATCATCAGCCCCGCGCCAAGCCAGGCCCTGGCCCGCCTGGTCAATGGCAGCCTGGTGGACACCGCGCTGTGGATCGCCGCCGACGCAGCGCCCGGACAACGCCTGGAACAAGCGCTGCTGGGCCTGGAACTGCTGCTGCGGGGATTGCGCGCCAAACCCTGAAATGAACTCCCGGGACGCTGCGCAGGTCAGCTCAACAGAAGCCGGGCGTCCTCGCCTGGCCTGACCTTCGCCCCGCTCATCGCCTGTGGCATGGGCCTGAACCCGGAGTCTTGCGGCCATGGCTGAGCAGCATCCTGCGACCCAGCGTCCCATCGACGCCCACGGCATCATCGGCGACATGCGCAGCGCCGCCCTGGTGGACGACCAGGGCAGCATCGACTTCTTCTGCTGGCCGGAATTCGACAGCCCGACGATCTTCTGCGCCCTGCTGGACAGCCCCAGCGCCGGGATCTTCCAGCTGGCGCCAGCGCTGGCCAATGCCCGCCGCCAGCAGATCTACCTGCCCGACAGCAACGTCCTGCAGACCCGCTGGCTGGGCAACGAGGCGGTGGTGGAAGTCACCGACCTGCTGGCCATCGATGAAGACGTCGAGCTACTGCCACTGCTGATCCGCCGGGTCCGGGTGGTCAGCGGCCAGGCCAGGCTGCACTTGCACTGCGCGCCACGGCTGGATTACGCCAGGGCCACCACCCAGGCACGGATGGACGGCGCCGCGGTGTGCTTCCAGGCCCCCGGCCAGCCCGGCCTGCGCCTGGTGGGCGACCGGCCGCTGCAACTGGAACAGGACGCGGCCGTGGCCGAATTCTTGCTGGAACAAGGCCAGAGCGCCGAGTTCATCCTCGGCGGCAGCGACGATCCGCGGGTGCAGTGCGGCGCCGGCGACCTGCACCTGAGCCGCACCTTGCGGTTCTGGCGCGATTGGATCGGACGCTCCAACTACCGTGGGCGCTGGCGCGAGATGGTCAATCGCTCGGCCCTGGCGCTCAAGCTGCTGACCTCCAGGCGTCATGGCGCGATTCTCGCCGCTGCGACCTTCGGCCTGCCGGAAAGCCCGGGCGGGGTACGCAACTGGGACTATCGCTACACCTGGGTGCGCGATGCTTCGTTCACCGTCTACGCCTTCATGCGCCTGGGCTACGTCGAGGAAGCCAACGCCTACATGCGCTGGCTGCGCGGGCGGGTCAGCGACTGCCATGGCAAGCCGACGAAACTCAACGTCCTGTATGGCATCGACGGGCGCCAGGAACTGCCGGAAGCGGAGCTTGCGCACCTGTCCGGCCACGGCGGCGCACAGCCGGTGCGCATCGGCAACCAGGCCTACGAACAAGTGCAGCTGGACATCTTCGGCGAGCTGCTGGATGCGGTGTACCTGGTGAACAAGTACGGCGAAGGGATCTCCCACGAGGGTTGGAAACACACGGTGCAGGTGGTGGACCGGGTGTGCGCCGGCTGGCAGCACAAGGATGTGGGAATCTGGGAGATGCGCGGCGAGCAGCATCACTTCCTGCATTCGCGGCTGATGTGCTGGGTGGCGGTGGACCGGGCCATCCGCCTGGCCTCCAAGCGCTCGCTGCCGGCGCCCTTCGCCCGCTGGGACCAGGCCCGCCAGGCCATCTACGACGACATCTGGAGCCAGTTCTGGAACGAAGAGCGCGGGCACTTCGTCCAGCACATCGGCAGCACCGCCCTGGACGGCTCGATGCTGCTGATGCCGCTGGTGCGTTTCGTCGGTGCCCGTGATCCACGCTGGCTGTCCACCCTGGAAGCCATCGAGAACAGCCTGGTGCGCGACGGCATGGTCTACCGCTACCGCAACGACGACAGCCGGATCGACGGCCTGGACGGTACCGAGGGCGCGTTCGCCGCCTGCTCGTTCTGGTACGTCGAATGCCTGGCCCGGGCCGGGCGCCTGGAGCAGGCGCACCTGGAGTTCGAGCAATTGCTGCGTTATGCCAACCCCCTGGGCCTGTACGCCGAGGAGTTCGACCCCCACGGCCGCCACTTGGGCAATACGCCCCAGGCCCTGACCCACCTGGCGCTGATCAGCGCGGCCTGCTTCCTCGATCGGCGCTTGAGCGGCGACAAGGAGGTCTGGCAACCTTGAGCGCCGCCTGTGAGCACAGGCACCCTCCTCCCCCGGCCCAATGGATGTGCCCATGCCCGACTCACCGATCATCGCCGTGATGATCCACGCCGCCGACTGGCGCGCCGCCACCGACTGGTACGCCCAGGCGTTTCCCCAGGCCCGCCGGGTGCGGCATGAGCCCGACGATTTCGGGCACCTGCAACTGGGCGAGCTGGCGCTGGAAATCGTCCCCAGCGACGCCAAGGTCGGCCAGGGCCCGGCGGGCAGCGTGGTGTACTGGCGCGTCGCCGACCTGCCCGGCGAGCTGCAGCGCCTTGTGGCCCTGGGCGGCCGCTTGTATCGCGGCCCCATGGCCATCGAAGGTGGCGAGTGGATCTGCCAGGTGCAGGATCCCTGGGGCAACTGCATCGGCCTGCGCCAGCCGGCGCCCTTGGCCTGAGGTGAAAAATGGCGCACCTCTTTCAAGCAGCGTGTCCACAGCACCGACCTGCAAGTGAAGCCGATGCGGCGAGCGACACCGCGCTAGAATCCACCCCTCGACTTTCACCTGGGGCCCCCTCATGAGCCTGGAGTTGCACCTTGAAGCCGACAAACGCCTGACCACGGCGCTGCTCGGCCGTCTGCTGGAGGGTCTTGCGGGAGCCGAAATGGCCCGTGCGTCCGGAGGCCTGCAGGCGACCTTCCCATCAGGGCTGAGCCTTGACAACGAGGATTCGAACCTGGAGCCCGAAATCCGCGCCGAAGACCGCAAAGGCTGCGACTTCGCCGTCGGCCTGCGCTGCTGCTTGCGCATCAAGGGCCCCGAACCCGAGGGCCACAGCGCCCTGGATGACCTGCGACGACTGCTGGACAGCATTGCCCAGAACAGCGAGGCGCTGTTCATCCTCTCGTTCCAGTACGAATCCACGCTCTACTGGCGCGACGCCGACGGTCTGCATGAAGCCTGAGCCACGAAACCACCACGAGTGACACCACCCCGATGAAAACACTGGTCGCCCTGTTTGCCCTGCTGTTCAGCAACGTCGCCCTGTGCGCCTCGTTCAGCGACTCCCCCGAAGCTCTGGTGCGCCAGTTCATTGCCGACTATCAGCAGTGGAGCGACAACGCCAGCGCACGCCAGCCGGTGGACGCGCCCCTGCAATCGCTCGACCTGGCGCAGCAGGAGTACGCCCAGTTGCTGGCCAAGTTCTGCCTGCCGGGCTTCCAGGGCCAGCCGATTGCCTTCACCTCCCCGGCCAGCCACGGCACGGGCTATGAGCAAGTTCTCTCGAGCAGCCGTACCGGTGATCGCGCGCTGGTGAAAACCCGGGCGATCACGCCCGGTACGGGGTTTGCCGCCGATTACCACTACCAGCTGATCTTCCGTGACCAGCGCTGGTACCTCAGCGAAGTGTTCTACGTGGACGATGAGGGCCAGTACGAATCGCTGTAGATCACCTGCAAGCCATTTTTACGCTAGGGTGTTGCGAGCCACCGAACTCCGGAGTCGCCATGCCCAGCCCAGCCGCCCTGCATCACGCCACCACTGCCAGCCTGCATATCGCCTACGAGGAACACGGCCCGCGTGGGGGCGAGCCGGTGATCCTGCTGCACGGTTTTCCCTACGATCCACGGGCCTACGACGAGATCGCCCCGCCCCTGGCCGAACGCGGTTATCGAGTGATCGTGCCGTACTTGCGCGGCTATGGGCCGACGCGCTTCACCCACCCGGGGATCATGCGCTCCGGGCAACAGGCGGCACTGGCCCAGGACCTGCTGGAGCTGATGGATGCCCTGCAACTGCCCACGGCCACCCTGGCCGGCTACGACTGGGGCGGACGCGCAGCGTGCATCGTCGCGGCACTCTGGCCGTACCGGGTGCGCGGCCTGATGAGCGCCGACGGCTACAACATCCAGGACATCGCCAAGGCCTGTGAGCCCCGGGCTCCGGAAACCGAGCTGCGGCTCTGGTACCAGTACTACTTCAATACCCAGCGCGGGGTGGACGGCCTGCGCGCCAACCGCCGGGAATTCTGCGAGCTGCTGTGGCGCCTGTGGTCGCCAACCTGGCAACAAGGGCCCGGGCTCTATGGGTTGAGCGCGCCGTCCTTGGACAACCCGGATTTCGTCGAGGTGGTGATCCACTCCTATCGTCATCGCTTCGGCTACGCCCCGGGCGATCCAGCGCTGGAACCCATCGAGCAGGCGCTGCTGGCCCAGCCGCCGATCCAGGTGCCGACCATCGCCCTGTGCGGCGCCGACGATGGCGTCGGCGCGCCACTGGTGCCGGACCCCGACGGCCCGCAGTTCACCCGCGGTTATGAACGGCGGATCTTGCCCGGGGTCGGCCACAACGTGCCCCAGGAGGCGCCGCAAGCCACCCTCGAGGCCCTGCTGGAGCTGCTGCAAGACGCTTGAAGAGCGCGACTGGCGCACGCCATGGCGGGGGAAAAATCGGTACACTGCGCGGCCTCGATCCCCCCACAGGACATGGAATGTTATCCGCCACCTCTTCTTCACGCCCTGGCCTGCGCCGGGGCCTGGTGCTCTGGCTGTACGCCGCCGGCGCCGGCCACTTGCTCGCCGGCCTGCTGCTGACCTGGGCCGGCCACCAGGCGCTGTTCAACGACTACCTGGCCACTATCGAACAAGCCTTCTGGGGCGCCGCCGCCCCGGCGCCGGCCCGGGCCCAGCAGGTCTGGTGGCTGGGCCTGTTCGGCGCCACCTTGCAAAGCTACGCCCTGTACCTGCTGGCCCTGGTGTACCTGGGCGATCGCCTGCGCGCGCCGGCGGCCTGGGCCTGGCTGATGGCCGGGATCGTCCTCTGGGCGCCCCAGGACATGTGGCTGTCCTGGCAGGTGGGCATGTCGGCCCATCTGTGGATCGACAGCTTCGCCCTGCTGGTACTGCTACCACCTTTGGCCTGGCTGTACCGCCACGACCGCCTTACCTCTCGCTCTCTTTCGTAAAAGGATTTCATCATCGTGGCTGACTTGCCGTTCCTGCAGTGGGCCGTCGCCCTGCTGCTCGCCCAAGGGGGGCTGGGCGCCCTGGACACCCTCTACCACCACGAACTCACCGTAGCCCTGCCGCAACGCCACAGCGCGCGCAAGGAACTGAGCATCCATGCCCTGCGCTCGTGCTTCTACGGCGTACTGTTCATGGGCATCGCCCACCTGGCGTTCCAGGGCATCTGGGCGCTGGTGATCGCGCTGCTGTTCGCCCTGGAGATCGGCCTGACCCTGTGGGACTTCGTGGTCGAGGACCGCAGCCGCAAGCTGCCGGCCATCGAGCGCATCATGCACACGGTGCTGGCGATCAATGCCGGCGCCTTCTTCGCCTTGTACGGCCTGCAACTGCTGGAATGGTCGCGCTTGCCCAGCGCCCTGGCCCCTATCGACCTGGGCTGGCAGGGCTGGGCCCTGAGCCTGTTCGCCGTGGGCGTGAGCGCCTCGGGGATTCGCGATGGCCTGGCGGCCCTGCGCCTGCAACGCCAGGGGCAGGCGATCAATCCGTTCACCGGCGGCGCAGGCAAGCGGGTGCTGGTCACCGGCGGCACCGGCTTCATCGGCGAAGCGCTGGTCAACCAGTTGCTCGACGCCGGCCATACGGTCAGCGTGCTGGCCCGGGACCCCTTGCGCGCCGCCTACCTGTTCGACGGTCGCGCCCGCTGCCTGCGCTCTTTGGACAAGCTGGGCCATGGCGAAGCGTTCGACGTGATCATCAACCTGGCCGGCGCCCCGGTGGCCGGGCCGCGCTGGTCGGCCAAGCGCCAGGCACAACTGCTGGCCAGCCGGGTCGGCACCACCGAAGGCCTGCTCAATTGGCTGCAACACGCCCAGCACAAGCCCGCGCTGTGGATCCAGGCCTCGGCCATCGGCTTCTACGGGGTGCGCGATGCCAGCCAGGAACTGGATGAAGATGCCGCGCGCGGCGAAGGCTTCATGGCGGATTTGTGCGCTCGCTGGGAGTCCTCGGCCGAGCCCGCCAAACGCTTCGGCGTACGCCAGGTGGTGCTGCGCCTGGGTATCGTGTTCGGCCCCGGCGGCGCCCTCAAGCCGTTGCTGATGCCCTTCTACTTCGGTTTTGGCGGGCGCATGGGCGATGGCCGGCAGATCATGAGCTGGGTGCACCGCGACGATGTGCTGCAAGTGATGGCCCGCGCCATGCGCGATGAATCCCTGGAGGGCACCTACAACCTGGTGGCCCCGGATGCCGTGAGCCAGGGGCAGTTCGCCGAGAGCGTCGGCCAGTTGCTCAAGCGCCCGGTATGGCTGCATGTACCCGCAGCGCCGGTGCGGGCCCTGGCCGGGGAAATGGCTCAGCTGTTCTTCGATGGCCAGAAGGTGGTGCCGGCGCGGCTGTTGCAGGCCGGCTACCGCTTCCGCTACCCGACCCTGGACAGCGCCCTGCGCGACCTGGCCTGAACCGAGGAGCCTCGATGAGCAAGCCCCTGTTGTACTTGCTGGCGGGTAACGGCAGCGCCAGCGACTGGTGGGACGATGCCGTACCGCACTTTCGCCGTTATCGAGTGCAAACCCTGGAACTGCCGGGGTTCGGCGATAACCCTCAGCCACCGTGCGACGACCTGGGGCAATACGCCGAGGCCCTGCTGGCGCTGACCGCCCCGGGCAACGCCATCGTCGCCGTGGGCATCAGCGCCCTGGTGGTGCTGCACGCCTTGCAGCGCCGTCCCGGGCACTTCTCCCGCAGCGTGCTGCTGTCGCCGGTGGGGGCCTTCCTCTGGCAGCGGCGCCTGCCGGCGTTGATGTCGCCACTGCCGGTGCGGCTGTTGATCCACCGCTTGCTCAGCCAGCGTCCGGCCTGGTTCGCCCACAAGTTCTCGCGCCAGCGCTGGAGCCCCCAGCAGTACCGGCGCATGGGCGCAGGTTATGCCCGTTGCCGGGCCTTCGTGCCGCTGTGGGAGCAATTGCGGGCCGACACCGCGCTGCCGCTGCTGGAGTGGATCGAAGACCCGGTGGAGCTGGTCTGGGGTGATCAGGACCAACTGCTCGGCAGCGCCCAGGCCGCGGCCTGGAGCGCGATCCTGGCCCGCGCCGACCTGCGAGTCAGCCTGCGCCCGGGCTGGGGCCACTACCCGTGGATCGATGCACCGGCCGAGTTCGTCGCCTGGCTCGAGGCGCCCAACGATGGCTTCGTCGCCCACACCAAGGGCGGCCGCCTGCATCTTGCGCAATGGGCCGGCCAGCCGGTGCCGGCCGCCCTGAGCCTGGACAGCGCCGAGGATCCGCGCCTGCCATCGCTACTGGCCAGCCAGCCCGATGCCCTGTGGGCCGTGCGCTCCTCCAGCTATGGCGAAGACCAGGCCGACTCGGCCAACGCCGGGCTCAGCACCACCTACCTGCGGGTGGCCGCCAGCGAAGTGGCGTCACGCATCGACGAGCTGCGCCAGAGCGGGGTCGAGGAAGTGGTGGTGCAGCGTTTCGTCCAGCCGGTGCTGTCGGGGATCGCCTTCGTGCGCCACCTGGCGGTGGAACTGGAATGGGTCGAGGGCCATCTGGAAAGCCTCGCCGATGGCCAGGCCAGCCCCGAGCGAGCGGTGCTGTCACGCCTGGGCCCGGCCTGGGAAAGCGGCACCTTCGCCACGCGCCACGGCCTGTCTGCCAAGGCCTTGTGGGACTTTCTGCAAGGGGTGCTGAAGGTTTTCCACTACGTCCCCGGCGACATCGAGTGGGCCTGGGATGGCCAGCAAATGTGGCTGCTGCAATACCGCCCGATCAGCGACTACGGCTGGCGCCGGCACCTGACCGCGGCCAACATCGCCGAGATCCTGCCACCACAACCCAGCCGCTTCGTCGAGTACGGCCAGCGCCGGGCAGCGGCCAGCATCCCGGCGATCATGGCCCGCTGGGACAGCCGGGTACTGGAGAACAACGAGCCGTTTACCGCCCTGTTCGGTGGCGCCTCCTACATCAACAACGACCTGTTCCTGGCGCGCCTGGCGGATTGGGGTCTGCCCTCCTCCGGCTATGCCGCCGAAGTCGGTGGCGCGGCCCCGGCCCTGCCCTTGCGGCCCCTGCGCCTGCTGCGTTCGCTACCACGCCTGCTGCGCATGCAGTTCATCGCCCGCAGCCACCTGCTGACCCTGGAGCCGGGCCTGCGGCGCTTCGAACGGGAACTGGCGCAACTGCGCGAGGCCGGGGCCTCGGGCCAGCAACTGGCGGACTGGTTCAGCCGCTTCTACGTGTTCGTGGTCCAGGGCAACCTGTGCATCGCCACGGCCCTGGCCAGCAGCGGTGGCGCCCTGCTCGGTCGCCCGCCCACCGCCTACGACAACCTGGAGCACAGCCCCCATCGGTTGCCCTGGGAAACCGATCCCGGCACTGCGCGCCCGGCATGCGCGCCGCTGCCATTGCAGGCGTTCCCAAGCTGGAGCCCCGCCGTCGCCCTGGCCCATCGCCTGGGCCTGCCGGGCATGCGCGGCTACTACCTGCAAGTACGCGAATGGTACCGGGACAACCTGATGCGCCTCTTCATGGGCCTGCACCATGCGCTGCCCGAGGCCGATCGCGACTACTGGTTCGCTCCCCACGAACAGGTGCGCAGTCGCGGTGGCAGCTTCTGGCAGGACGGCCGCGAAGGCAGCGAGCAGGCCAGTGGCTTCATGATCTACCCGGGCCAGGCCCAGGGCATCCTCGGGGTGGACATCCTCCTGGAGGACACCCTCGACCCCGGTCGGCATGCCCACTACCAGCAGGCCCGGGCAGTGATCGCACGCATGGGCGGGCGCCTGTCCCATGGCTCGACCCTGCTGCGGGAACTGCGCAAGCCCTCGGCGGTGCTGCCCCAGGTGGATCCGAGCTGGATGGGCCGCGAGGTACGCTATGTCGACGGTCAACTGAACCTGGTCCAGGACTGAAGGCGGCTCAGGAAGACTCCTGGGTGGCGGCGAAACGTTCGCGATAGGCCTGGGGCGTCACGCCCAGGGCCCGCAGCACGCTGCGGCGCAGGGTCTCCTCACTGCCAAAACCGCACTGCACGGCAATGCGCTTGATCGACAAGCCAGTGTCGGCCAGCAAGCGGCGGGCGGTTTCCACCCGGATCAGCTCGATGGCCCGGGCCGGGGTCTGGCCGGTGTCGGCGCGGTAGTGGCGCACGAAACTGCGCTCGCTCATGGCCGCTTGCTCGGCCAGCACCGGCACCGTCAGTTCCCGGTTGAGGTTCTCGGCGATCCAGGCGTGCAGCCCATCGAAACGCCCGCCACCGTTCTGCAGCGCCAGGGTCACGCTGAACTGCGCCTGCCCGCCCGGGCGCTTGAGGAACACCACCAGTTGCCGGGCCACTTCCAGGGCTGCCTCGCGCCCCAGGTCAGCCTCCACCAGGGCCAGCGCCAGGTCGATGCCGGCAGTGACCCCGGCCGACGTCCAGACCGGGCCGTCGTTGATGAAGATCGGGTTGGCCTCGACCCGCAATTGCGGATAGGCCTCGGCCAGTTGCTCGCAGCGAGTCCAGTGGGTCACCACCCGCCGGCCATCCAGCCAGCCGCTGGCCGCCAGCAGGAAAGCCCCGGTACAGACCGAGGCCACCCGCCGTGCCGCCCCCGCCCGGGTCGCGACCCAGGCCACCAGTTGCGGGTCACGGGCGGCCGCGTAGACCCCGCCGCCACCGGCCACGATCAAGGTATCGCATGCCTGCTCCAGGCCCGGCAGGGGGTCGGCCAACAACGCCAGGCCCGACGAACTGAGGGTCGCCCCGCCCGGGCTTGCCACCACCCGGGGGTTATAGGGTAACGGCACCCCCCGCTCGCGGGCCCGGTCATTGGCTGAGGCGAACACCTGCAAGGGCCCGGTGACATCCAGCAACTGGGCGTTGGCAAAAGCCAGGACAAAGACGTTTTTCGCGGTGGCAGGCATGATTGGCGTAAATCGAGGGCAGGTTGGCGTATGCGCCAAATCCTAGAAGGCTAGAGTCAGCTCGTCCACCCCATCGATACAAGGAGCTCGCAATGGCCGTGCAGATCGGTTTTCTGTTGTTCCCAGGCGTCCAGCAACTGGACTTGACTGGCCCCTATGACGTGCTGGCGGCGCTGCCGGATACGCAAGTGCATTTGCTGTGGAAGGAGCCAGGGCCGATCAGCTCCAGTGCCGGGATGCTGCTGCAAGCCACCACTGGCTTCGCCGCCTGCCCGCCGCTGGATGTGCTCTGCGTACCGGGCGGGGCCGGCGTCGGGGCCTTGATGGAAGATCCACAGGTGCTGGATTTTCTCCGCCAGCAGGCCACCCAGGTGCGTTACCTGACCTCGGTCTGCACCGGTTCCCTGGTGCTCGGCGCCGCCGGCCTGCTACAGGGCAAGCGGGCCACCACCCACTGGGCCTACCACGAGTTGCTGGCGCTGCTGGGGGCCATTCCCGTCCATGAACGAGTGGTGCGCGATGGCAACCTGTTCACCGGCGGCGGCATCACCGCGGGCATCGACTTCGCCCTGACCCTGGCCGCCGAGCTGTTCGACCCACAGACCGCGCAGCGGGTGCAACTGGATCTGGAATACGCCCCGGCCCCCCCCTTCGA
>NZ_NEIQ01000033.1:0-19489 GCF_002112765.1 Pseudomonas sp. B6(2017)
TCAACGTCAACGGCGGCGCCATCGCCATCGGCCACCCCATCGGCGCGTCGGGCTGCCGGGTGCTGGTGACCCTGCTGCATGAAATGATCAAGCGCGATGCGCACAAGGGCCTGGCGACCCTGTGCATCGGCGGCGGCCAGGGCGTAGCGCTGGCGATCGAGCGCTAAGACCTCTCCTGCGGGCCACCCTGGTGGCCCGCACCACCACGAGCATCGGCAAGCCGGCGGACCCACGACATCCACCGGCCTGCCTGCCCTCCCGGTGCTCACGCACCGGGATCCCCTCTCTTCCTTAGTGTCCGTCCACCAGGTCCTTGAGTTGCCCGGCCAGGCGCATCGCTTGCTGACGCAACGACTGGCAAAACCCTTCGACGAAACTCGACGAGGGTCGGTAATCCGGACGCACCAGCATCACTTTGTAAGGCACCGACAGCTCAAGCGGACGGATCGCCAGCCCCCTGCCCACCTCCTCCATGGCACTCAACGGATTGATGATCGTCACCCCCAATCTCTGGCGCACCATGGCGCACACCGAAGCGGCGTTGGTGGTCTCGATCACTATCCTCCGGTCAACCCCGGCCTGGCGAAAATGCTCGTCCAGGGTCTGCCGATAGATATCCAGGCCCGAGAGGTTGATGAAGTTCTGCCCGCCAAAGTCCGCCACCGACAATCGCGTCTTCGCCAGCAGCGGATGGCCCTCAGGCAGGATGCAGACCATGTCGGCGCAGAACAGCAAGTCGCCCTGGGTCCCCCGGGGCAGGTGCTCGCTTTCGGTCAGGCCCAGGTCATGGCGCTGGGCGCTGAGGGACTCCTCCAGCAGCGGCGACTCCTGGGCGGTGATGCTCAGGCCGATGCCCGGGTGCCGGCTCTGGAAATCCTGGCATACCCGCGGCAGCAGGGCCTGGGAGAACAGCGGCAGGCAGCAGAGGCTCAGTTGGCCATGCTCGAAGCGACGTATCGATCGGGCCAGGCTGTTGATTCGCTCCAGGCCTATATAGGCCCGCTCCACCTCCTCCAGCAACAGCAGGGCCTGGGCCGTGGGCTGCAGGCGCCCGCCCTCGCGGTCGAACAGGCACAGGCCGGACAGGCTTTCCAGGCGCGCCAGCTCGCGACTGACCGTGGGTTGCGAGGTGAACAACAGGCGCGCGGCGCCGGTGACGCTGCCGGCCTGCATGATGGCGCGGAACACTTCGATATGCCGCAGGGAGATATCCATGGCGAGAGGGCTCGTTGAATCGATCAACCCATATCAAAACTGAATCATTGAACAAAGAATAGATATTTTCTTGAATAGCCAGCAAACGGCATGCTGCTGGCACTTTCACTGACCACAGATTGCATTCGCCATGGCCATCCCCTTCTCCCCCGAACAGCTTGTCGCCGCCGCCCGCCAGTACGGCACCCCGCTGTGGTGCTACGACGCCGCCACCATCCAGGCGCGTATCGCCCAGTTGCAAGCCTTCGACGTGGTGCGCTATGCCCAGAAGGCTTCGTCCAACCTGCACCTGCTGCGCCTGATCCGCGAAGCCGGGGTGCGGGTCGATGCGGTCTCCCTGGGTGAGATCGAGCGGGCCCTGCTGGCCGGCTTCAGCCCGACCAACGGCGGCATCGTCTTCACCTGCGACCTGTTCGACGAGGCCACCCTCAAGCGCGTGGTGGAACTGCAGGTAGAGGTCAACGCCGGTTCCATCGACATGCTCCGCCAGTTGGGCGAACAGTCCCCCGGGCATCGTGTCTGGCTGCGGATCAACCCCGGGTTCGGCCACGGCCACAGCCGCAAGACCAATACCGGCGGAGAAAACAGCAAGCACGGGATCTGGCACGACCAGGTGGACGAGGCCCTGGCGGTGATTCGCCAGCACAACCTGCACCTGGTGGGCCTGCACATGCACATCGGCTCCGGGGTCGACTACGACCACCTGGAACAGGTGGGCGCGGCCATGGTCGCGGCGGTCAAGTCCCTGGACCACGACATCGAGGCCTTCTCCATCGGCGGCGGCCTGTCCACCCCTTACCGCGACGGCGACACCCCGGTGGACGTGCAACGCTACGCCAACGCCTGGAAAGTCGCCCGCGAGGAAATCGAGGCCTACCTGGGCCACGGCGTGCACATGGAGATCGAACCCGGGCGTTTCCTGGTGGCCGAGGCCGGTTGCCTGGTCAGCGAGGTACGGGTGGTCAAGGATGCCGGCCAGCATCACTTCGTGCTGGTGGACACCGGCTTCAACGACCTGATGCGCCCGGCCATGTACGGCGCCTACCACGGCATGAGCCTGCTGGACGCCAACGGCCAAGCGGTCCAGCGCCCGCAACGACCGACCGTGGTCGGCGGCCCGTTGTGCGAGTCCGGCGACATCTTCACCCAGGACGATGAATGCCTGACCCCGCGCCTGCTGCCCCAGGCCCAGGTCGGCGACCTGCTGGTGCTGCACGATACCGGCGCCTATGGCGCGAGCATGTCTTCGAACTACAACAGCCGGACCCTGTTGCCTGAGGTGCTGTTCGAAAACGGCCAGCCGAAACTGATTCGCCGGCGCCAGCCACTGGCCGACCTGCTGGCACTGGAACTGGGGCTGTAACTGGGCTTGTCACTGGGACTGGATCCCCTGTAGGAGCAGCCGGTCGATGCTCGTTAACGGTAGCGCGTGCCTACGGGATAAACCCAGCGCTCTGACGCCATCGCGGGCAAGCCTCGCTCCTGCAGTTCCATCAACTGCTCGGCATCAACCTACCAAGGCGCCAGTTGCAGGCGTTCCGGCCGGTCGTCCATGGCGTCGTCCTGCTCAGGGGCACTGCACTGGACAGGCGCCGCCCAGGGTCGTAAAAAGTCCCTGCCCGCCCATCCCGAGGTTCTCATGCCACTGCGCCGCCTACCGCTCAAGCACCTGCCCGCCATCAGCGCCATTATCCTGGGCATGGCCCTGGCCATTGCCCGGGCCCTGGTGCCACTGGACTACTTCTGGGACAACTTCGCGGCCTACTGGCTGCCACAGGCGCTGGTCCTCGGCCTGCTGCTCCTGACCCGCCCGGCCTCGGCCATGGTCGCCGGCGCCGCCCTGGCGCTGGCCATCCACCTGTTGCTCTTCTGCCTGTGGATCACCACCGCGCAAGATGCCCTGGGCTGGATCTACTACCTGCTCAACTTCCCCGGTGCGGTGCTCGGCGCCGCCGCGGCCCGCTACCTGGCCAAGCGCCGCCCGCCACGCAGCGCCCTGGGCAGCGGCCTGCTGGGGTTCTTCGGTGTGGCGTTGGGCTTGTTGCTGAACTTCAAGCTGCAATAGCTGGCGTACAGCTGATTCGACGCCGGCGGGCCCGGCGGCGAAAAAGGCCGAAGCCGCCCGCCCGACCCTGGCTGGGTCGGGCGGGCACGGCTTCAGACCTGACCGTGACTGAGATCGGCCAGGCGTCCTGACAAGGCCTGCATGGCCTCGCTGACCTTGTCCAGGGCCTGGGCGTCCCGGGCGTTGTCTTCGCTGATGCTATGGATACGTACCGCCAGCTCGTTGATTTCCTGGGTCACGTGGCTCTGCTCCTGCGCCGCCACGGCAATCTGCTGCGCCCGCTGGGAGATGTCATCGAAGCTGTTGACCGTACTGGACAGCGCATCCGAAGCCCCAGCCGCCTCGCCCACTGCCTGGCGGGTGCGTGACTCACCGGACTGGATAGCCTGCACCGCCTGGCGCGAGGCCTGCTGCAGGTCGTTGATCATGCCGCTGATCTCGTTGGCCGAGGTCTGGGTACGCCCGGCCAGGGTCCGCACCTCGTCGGCCACCACGGCGAAACCACGGCCCTGCTCGCCGGCCCGGGCCGCCTCGATGGCGGCATTGAGGGCCAGCAAGTTGGTCTGCTCGGAGATGGCCTTGATCACGTCCAGGACCGCGCCGACCTGCTGGCTGTCCTGCTCCAGGCGCTGGATCACCGAGGCTGCCTCGGCCATTTCCGTGGACAGCTGCTGGATCGACTCGCTGTTGGCCGCCACCCGCTGCTGGCCATCCTGCACCACCACCAGCGACTGGCGCGCGGTATCGGCGCAGTTGTTGGTGTTCTGCGCCACTTCCTGGGCACTGGAGGACATCTCGGTGATGGCCGTGGCCAGTTGGGTATTTTCCTGGCGCTGCTGCTCGGCGCGCCGGGCCAGGGTGCTGCTCAATTCGCCCAGGCGCGCGGCTTCGCTCTGCAACTGGCGGGCTTCGCTGGCGATCTTCTGCAGCATCTGCCGCAACTGCCCGGCATAGCGGTTGACCGCGCCACGCAGGGCGCCGATCTCATCGGCCCGATCCACGTGCAGCTCGGCGTTGTCGGTGGCCTGGCCACTGCCCAGGGCATCGATCTGGCGGGTGGTTTCCTCGAGCTGGGCAATCAGCTTGTTGCCCGCCAGCCAGGCGAAGAACAGCAACAGGGCCAGCAACGGCAGGAGGAATACCAGGATCTCGGTGGTCATGGCCCGGGCCAGGCCGGTGACCCGCTTCTCCGGAGTCACCAGGCCGATGGTCCAGCCGGTGCCGGGCATGGTGAACAGGCTGACCCGCGCCGCTTCCTGCAAGCGTCCGTCGCGGTCCAGGTCGAGGCTGCGCACCTGGCCGGGACGCGCCGCGCCGGCCAGGGTCTCGGCCACCGGGCGCAACCAGGCCTGCTGCTTGCTCAAGGCGTCGAAGCTGAGCATCTGCGCGCCACCGCTGGCCTGGGCATCGGGGAAGTACAGGACGTTGCCGGCCTGGTCCAGGGCGAAGGCATAACCGCCGGTGACCGAACCCTGTTCCTTGAGAAAGCGCGCCAGGTCGTCCAGGCGCAGGTCGATGGTGGCCACCCCGGCAAAGGCGCCGCCCTGGCGATAGGGCACGCTGCAGGTGGTCATCGGCACCTGGGTCACCGGGTCCTGGTAGGCCTCGGACCACAGGCAGTGCCCGGCAGCGCTATTGCGCGCGCCCGTGTACCAGGCTTCATGGTGATAACCGGCGCTGCCGGCGGCGTTGTAGTCATCGGAATACACCAGCGAGCCCGCGTCGCTGCGGCCCCAGAAGAAGCTGCGGCGTTCCACGCCCGGGGCGAAGGCATTGGGTTCCGGCCAGATCCCGCCACCGGCGATGGCCTTGTCGTTCTCGTGGTCGATCACCTTGGGCGCGGTGGCCATGACCAGCTCCGGCTCCTTGGGCAGGCCCTCGACCATGTGCGCCATGCTCACGGTCACGCCTTCGATTCCCGCCAACTGCAAGGCCAGTTGACGGACGATGGCACTGCCGGTCTGTTCGATCAACGCCGAGCTCGCCTCCACTACCTTGGGTTGTCCCCGCAGGGTCATCACGGCAAAAACCGCCAACGCCGTGAACAGCAACAGCAGCACGCTGCCGAGGGTCAAACGATGAGACAGACGAACCGGAAGCAAAGCCATGACGAACTCCGTATCAGTTAGGCATCCAGACGTTATCGACCGCGACCGGTGTTCCCTTGAGAAAAGAGTGACATCGTTCACATAAAAATCGCTTCCGGCCAGGGCGCGCCCGATGCGTCAGCCTCGCCTGTTGCGCTCGCGCCGGCGGATCGCCGTCACTGTCTCACCGCCGGTACCCCCCCTTGGGGCCAGGGCCTGGAGCGCGGCACGGGTCTGCGGTTCGGTCGGATGCAAGGGGGGATCGACGATGCCCGGCGCCACCGCATTGACCTGGACCGGGAGCCGGCCAGCTCCAGGGCCAGGCAGCCTGACCTGCCTGGAGGATTTGCTGGCCACGGTGATCGCGGTGAATAACGGCGGCGAGTTGATGGAGGTCCTGGCGCGAAGCCGGTAAGGCCGAGCCGCAGGCTCGAGCCATAGAAGCATGGTCACCTGCGGCTTGAGCCCTTATCGCGTGCGCCTCAACCTTCGAGCACCAGCATGAACTGGCTGAAGCGATCGATGCCGTCCTTGGACAGCTCCAGGCCCTTCTCGCCCATCCGCGACATCCACTTGCCGTTGTCGCCACGCAGGGATATCTGGCCGCTGGCCGTATCGATGGCGTAGGCGAACTGGCAATACGGGTCGATGCTGTCCTTGGACAGCTCCAGGCCCGTGGCCCCCATGCGCGACATGAACTTGCCGTTATCGCCCTGCAGGGCGAGCTTCTTGTCGGTGCCGATCTGCACCAGCACCACCTTGAACTTGCAGTACTGATCGATGGAACCCTTGGACAACTCCAGGCCGGTCGCGCCCATGCGCGACATGTAGTTGCCCGAGTCGCCACGCAGCGAGATGACACTACCGTTTTCGATGACACGTTGTGGAATGACGATCATGGTTGGCACTCCTTGCTGATTGGGTATGTCCTGCTTGCGGGCAGCGCCTGCCACTACCGGACGCTGGCCTCTGGTACAGGTGCAACGACCGGCAAGACGCGCCGCAAGCGAAGTCTAGTCGAGCCCCTCGGCAAGCCTCGGGACTCCTGGCAGGAACAGGACCAGCGGTTGGGTGCCCCGGCGCCAGGCGGCGCCGGCGGTCTTCACTCCGGCGAGCGGTTGGTGTACTGCGCGAAATTCTCGGCGTAGTCCGTCAAGTGCTCGTCGAGCATGTGGCGGAACTGATCGACGAAGTAGTCCAGCGTCTGCTGCTTGGAAGCGGCCATTTCCTCGGCGTCACGGCAGCCGGTGGCGCGGATGAATGCGCAGAAACGGGCATTGGCGTACATCAGCGAGGCGCTGACCTTGCCACGGCCGCAGGTGGCGACCTGGGAGTTGGCCAGGTCGATGATGGCGTCGGCGCGATCGAAGAATTCGTGATCCGGTTCGTTGGCCACAGGTGGGTCCTTTTGCTGGGTATGAAAACGAGGCGCCGGAGTATAAGAGCTTTGCCCGGCAAAACCGACGGTTTTCAGCGCCGCGCCAATCTCCCCCTGCCCCTACGCTCCGGGCAAGGCCCGCAGATGCTCGGCCAACAAGGCTTCGCTCTTGCCCAGGGACAAAATCACGCTGTCATCGGCCAGCCGCTGGACCTGCTCCAGGTGCGACTCGCCCCGCTGCCGGTCACCGTCGAGGAATGCCGCCAGGGCCTGGCCCCGCGGCCGCAACCAGGGTGAGTACCACTCGACCTCGGCGGTCAGCGGAGCCCCTTGCAGCAGGCTCACGTCACGTTGCTGGCAGGCACGGCAGAAGGCCAGTTCCGTGCGCAACAGATCGACCACCACCTGCAGGCCAGGCAGCTCCCCTGCCCGACCCTCCAGCAGCCGCTCCAGTTCAGGTTCCATCGCCTGCGCCGCCGCCCAGTCGCCCTGCTCTTGCCGGGCAGCGAGCCGGTAGCTGAAGGCGACCAGGGGCTGGGGCATGGCCGCCTGGTCCAGGTGTTCGAGGTCCGCTTGCGGCAACTGCCCACTGGTGACTCCGGCCACGCTCAGGGCCAGCAGTCGGGCGTAGGCCAGTTCCGCTAGCTGGTCATCACGATGAGTGAACCAGCGCCACAGCAGCAGGCCGTCGCTGGGCATGGTCCCCAGGGTCGGAATGAGATTGGCCGCCCCCAGCGCCAGGTTGATCGCGGCAAACCCCAGGAGCACCGCGCCGGCCAACCCAGGCCAGGCGAGCCCCAGGACCAGGGCGGCCAGGCCCGCCAGCAGGTTCAGCAATGGGCCACAGAACGCCACCGCCAGCCATTGCCCGCGCAGCGAGCGTTGCAGGTTGCTCGCCGCCATCACATAACCGCCCAGGCACTTGCGCAGGCGCAGCCGCCAGCCACGCCGTCGCGCCTGGAGCTCGAGGACGGTGAGCCGCATCGACAGCACCGGCATGCCCCACCAGCGGGCCGCCAGATAGTGCCCGGCCTCGTGCACGAAGATGCCCAGGATCCCCAGCGCCAAGGCCAGGAACAGCCCCAGCAATGGCCGGCCGCTGCTGGTGCCGATGACGAAGGTGGCGCTGAACCAGCCGCTGATCACCAAGGCGCCTTGCACCATCAGCAGCAGTCGGTTCAGGGCCTTGGGCCAGTGCTTGCCATCCATTGCGTAACGTCCTCGAAGTGAACCTTGGGGAATCCGGGCGCGCAGACTGCCAGCTTTGCCCCCAACACCTCAAGCCGGCTCTCAGCAGGATCCGGGCCAATGCCGGGCCAGCACCGGGGCCACCCGGGGCTCGTGCTCGATGCGCTCGAGCAAGGCCACGAAGTGCGGCTGGCTGTGGCGCAGCGCGTCCCTGGCGCCGCCCCAACGCGACACCACCGCCGCCTGGATATCCAGGGCCCCGGGCGCGTCGCCCCCCAGGAAAGGCCGTGGGGTGAACTGGCGGGCGAACAGCTCCCAGGCGTGGTGCAGGCGTTGCCCGGTCGCCTGGCGCACCCGCGCCTCCAGCGCCGGGTCGGCATCGCTCACCCAACGTCCCGGGTAGTCGAGGATGCCGATCGCCGAATAGCAGTTGGCGGCGATGTACACCAAGCCACGAATGACCTGGGCCCGCGCCGAGGCCTGGGTCGGCAGCAACCCGGAATCGGCGAACTGCAACCCGAGGTGGATCAGGATCGCCGCGCTTTCCGTGAGGATGCTGCCGTCGGGCAGTTGCAAGGTGGGAATCTGCAACAACGGATTGAGCCGCTCCAGGGCATCCCGCCCCGGGCTGGCTTGCCAGGGCGCGGCCTCGATGCAGCGGTACGGCGCCTGGCAATACTCCAGGGCAATCTCCACCATGGCCGACCCCGTGCCCTGGCTTCCATACAAGTGATACATCTTGGCGACCTCCAGGTTGACCGGGGCACTCTACGCCTATCGGTCCCGGGAGTGACACTCCACGTGCAGCACCTGCTCGGCCACGGAGCGCGTCTGGAAGCGCACCGGCAGGAAGGCTTCGATCACCTGGATATTGCTCGCCAGATGATTGCTCAGGCGCGGCGTGGTGAAGCTGCCGCCACCGGCCAGAGCCATGGGCAGCAACAACTGGTCGGCCAGGCACTCGGCCACCACCGCGCCGGAGGCCAGCCATTCCCGGGCCTGGTCGATGGCAGCATCGGCGACGCTTTCGGCCCGCAGGCCGTTCTGGGCGAAACCGCAGAACAACTCGGTCAGGTGCTCGTGGGCGAACTCCAGCAACAGCACGTTGCCCGGGCCGTATTGCTCATCCAGTTGCACGTCTTGCAGCTCCTCCCGGGACAGCCCCAGGCGATTGCCCACCCGCCGCAGTTCACGCTCGGCCACATGTTCCGGCAAGCCGGCACTCAGGGCCCAGGCCCGACGCCCAAGCAAGGCGCCACGCTCTTGCAGATGCACAGGTTGCAGGGTCGAAGGCCGGACCGACAGTTCCAGCTCGCCACCGCCAGCCGGCACGAAACCATGGCGCAGCAACTGCAACTCCACCTGCGCGCCCATGCGCCGCAGCTGCGGCAGCCAGGAGTGCTGGAGGAAGTCCGCCGGTGGCGCCAGGGGATTATGGGTGCCGCCGGTAACCGTCACCCGGCTGGGCTCCGGAGCCTGGAGCAACGCCGGCAGCAAGGTCTGCAACACCAGGGTGCAGCTACCGGCGGTGCCGATGGAAAAGCGGTAGTCGCCGCCACGGATCGGCCCCGGTTCGAAGGCCAGCACCTGGGAGCCCAGCTCGGCCCCCCGGACACTGGCCCCGCACACCTGGGCAGCGGCCTGGACCGCCGTCAGGTGCTGGCGCATCAGGCCCGGACGGCTGCGCCGGGCGCGTATATTGCCGATCCGCAGGGCCTTGCCGGTAAGCATCGACAGGCTCAGGGCACTGCGCAGTACCTGGCCGCCGCCAATGGCGCCGTCCAGCTCGATCACATCCTGTTTCATCATGTTCCTTAAGCGTAGTGCCGGACGGTGTCTCTCAAATAGGCGTCCAGCAGGGCATTGTCTTCATGGGTGCGCGCAAGCTTCGGCACCGGGCGCGCAAGCTCGGCGGCGATGAAGTCGTGCAGCACCGGGCGCCGTGGACCGTAGGCGGACTCATCGGCACGACGCTTCAAGTCCAGCAGCTCATCCACCTCGTCCAGCAGTCGCCGGTCATCGACGGTCTCCAGCAGCTCGGCGAAGGTCATGGGCGGTCGGCCCCGGCCCTGGTCGATCCAGCGCACCGCCAGCAACGGTCGCAGCACATAGAAGTATTTCTTGAACCGCACGCTGTCGCCCTGGAGGTAGCCGCGAAAGTTCTTCCGGGCCATCGACAGGTAGTGGTTGCGTGCCGCCGGCGGGCTGTAGAAGGTCTCGGCCAGCTCGCGCAAACGCGCGGTCGCAGTCGCTTCGCGGCGATACACCAGGGGCGAGTCGAGCCATTCCAGCAAGGTCGGGTTGGACTTGCGCAGCAACCCCAGGGTCTTGCGCAGCTCCCAGCCACTGACATCCAGCTCATCGTCCAGAGGGCGCTCGATCACGTCCCGCGCGGCGTCCACCTGGATGAACCACTCGGGTTTCTCCACGTAGATGAAACGCACGTCGTAGTCGCTGTCGGTGGAGGAGAAGCCCCAGGCCCGGCTACCGGACTCGCAGGCATACAGCACCTGCACATTGCGCTCGCGCTCGATCCGCGCCAGCTCCTCCAGGACCCGTTCGCGCATGGCGTCGTCCAGGGGGTGAAGTTCCTTGTCTACTTGCATGTCCTGCTTCCTGTTCAATCGGTGGCACTGGCCATCAGCACCCCCAAGGTCCGGCGTTCGGGGTTCCAGATGCTCAGGCACCAGACGCCCCACCACTCCAGGCCCTCATCGAAATAATCGCTCCAGGCCTCGGTCGCCGCCGTACCCTCGACCTGCCAATCCAGCAGCAAGTCGCTCACCCAGTCGATCACCACCGGCTGCGCCTCGGGCTCAAGCCCCAGCAACGCCAGCCAGCGCTGGAAGATCGCCTCGGGCGGCTCACCATCCTCGGGGAAACGCGTTCGGTAAGGCGGGTCGATAAAGGCCTGGTACAAGGCCTGCGGACCTGGTAGCACACTGGCTGTACCCAGGCGCTGGAGCTCTTGCGCATCCAGCTCCCGAGCCACGGCCCGCTGCACTTCCCAGCGCATCGGCGGCGCCTCGCCGAGATCGGCATAGCGCGGATGCTCCTGGATCAGCCGGCGCCGCGCCTCGCGGCGCTGCTCTTCTATCTGCAGGTACAAGGCGTCCAGGGCCTGGCGATGCAGATCAAGGTCGACACTGGCCTGTGGCGCGACGTCCAGCACCGCGAAATCGAATACGCAGCCCGCCTCCTTCAATTGCCGGCGCAGGGCCTGGATCGACTCGTTGTCCTGCACGTCCAGCAGTGCTGGCAGCATGTTTGCTCTCCTTGGTTCATGGCAGCCACTTGAGCGAACCCGCCGGCAGTTCTCCGGCCTTTTCCATCATTCGTACCCGCTGGGTCAGCGCCTCGCGCAGTGGCTTGGGGGTCACCGGGTCGAACAGTGCATAACGCCCACTGCACCAGCCGGCCAATTGCGCCTGCCAATAGCTCGCCTGTTGTGGAGCCTGGTCCAGGCACCAAAGCAGGTACTCCAGCTGCCGCCAGCCCGGCTTGAGACTCAGCAGCATCCGCTGGCGCCATGCAGGCAGCGCTGGCCAGTGAACATCCAGGTACTGCTCCAGGGCTTCGTCGAATACCGCCCAGGGTTGTTCGCGCAGCAGGCTGACCGCCATCTCGAAGACCTTGTCCGAGACATCGCCCAGGGCCTTGAGCTGCCAGGCCATGCCGCGCTCGCCCAGGCTATGCAGGGCCAGTAGACGAGTGTTCAAGGCCGGCGAGTCCAGGGCCAGTTGCACCATGGCATCGGCCCGGGGCTCTTGCAGTTCCCTGGCCAGGCCCAGCAGGCCTTGCCACTGCGACCGGTTTGCCGGCGCCGGTTGCAGCACCCGGGCCAGCAGCACTTCCCGTGGCTCCAGGCCATAGCGTGGCGCCGCCCAATGCCCCAGGCCACGCAGGGCCGCCGAGGGGTCGAGCAAGGCCTGGCGCAATTGCTCGCGCGGGTCGTCCAACAGCGGCAGCAACAAGCGCAGGGCCTTGACCCGCACGCTAGCGCCCGAGGTCCGCATGACCTGCTCCAGCAACGGCCGGGCTTGCTCTTTAGCCAGCTCGGCGCAGGCGTCCACCGCCATCTGCCGCACGCTGACCTCGCCATGGCCCAGGGCCTGGGCCAGCAGGGCCGGGCGATCCGCACCACTGTCCAGCAACAGCTCGAAGACGAACCGTGCGGCCCGGCCCCGGCAAGCGGCAAAGGCCTGCTCGACCTTGCCTCGTACTTGCGGCAACTGCAGCACCGCTCGTGCCCGTTCCAGGGTCGCCCCGTGGCTGACCCGCTGCTTGGCGGTCAAGGCCAGCAGCGGACCGAGAACCTGCAACCACAAGGCGCCATGTTCAGGTACCAGGTACAGCTCCACGGCCGTAGCCGCCTCCTGGCGAACCTGGGGTACCCAATCGTTGAGACGCTCCAGCAGCACCACCAGGGCAGCAGCCGACGGCTGGCGGGCCAGGCGTCGTACTGCCGACTGGCGGACGAAGCCATTGCCAAAACCGCTCAGGATCAGCCAGGCATCGTGTTCGTCCCGGGTTTGCCAGACTTCGCGCATCCGGCCAATTTCGTAGTCGCTCAGCTGGTAGTGCCAATCGGGCGGGCACTCCAGCATATCCATGACATCCATCGCTCTACCCCTTAACGCATACCACCTGACGCAAGGTATGCAGTACTTCCACCAGTTCGCGCTGGGCGTCCATCACTTGGTCGATGTCCTTGTAGGCCATCGGGATCTCGTCGATCACGTTCTCATCCTTACGGCACTCCACATGGGCGGTGGCGCGGATCTGGTCGGCCAGGGTGAAGGTGTTCTTGGCCTTGGTCCGGCTCATGGTTCGACCGGCACCGTGGCTGCAGGAGCAGAACGCCTCCTCGTTACCCAATCCGCGGACGATGAAGCTCTTGGCCCCCATCGACCCGGGGATGATCCCCAACTCGCCCTTCTTCGCCGACACCGCGCCCTTGCGGGTCACCAGCACCTCTTCACCGAAGTGGCGCTCCTTCTGTACGTAGTTGTGGTGGCAGTTCACCGCCTCCAGCGCCACTTCAAAAGGCTTGCTGATCACCTTGCGGGTGGCCTGGATCACCAGTTGCATCATCAACTCGCGGTTCTGCCGGGCGAAATCCTGGGCCCAGGCCACAGCCTCGACGTAATCATCGAAGTGCTGGCTACCTTCCTCGAAGTAGGCCAGGTCGCGGTCCGGCAGGTTGGCGATGTGCTGGCGCATATCCGCCTGGGCCAGGTTGATGAACAGGTTGCCGATGGCATTACCTACGCCGCGCGAACCGCTATGGAGCATGAACCAGACGCGGTTGGCCTCGTCCAGGCACACCTCGATGAAGTGGTTCCCGCCTCCCAGGGTTCCCAGGTGCTGGCGGTTGTTGCTGTTGGCCAGCGCCGGGTACTTATCGGTGATCGCCTTGAACCGTGGATGCAGGGCCGCCCAGGCCTGGTCGGCCTGCTGCGGGATCTCGCCCCAGGCCCCCTTGTCTCGCCCGCTACGTGGCGAGGTACGACCGTGGGGCACCGCCTGCTCGATGGCGCTACGCAACCCGGCCAGGTTATCCGGCAGGTCGGAGGCGGTCAGCGAGGTCCGGGCGGCGATCATCCCGCAGCCGATATCCACCCCGACCGCCGCCGGAATGATCGCGCCCACGGTGGGGATCACGCTGCCGATGGTCGATCCCTTACCCAGGTGGACGTCGGGCATCACGGCCAGGTGCTTGAAGATGAAGGGCATCTTGGCGGTGTTCATCAGTTGCTGGCGGGCTTCGTTTTCCACGGGCACGCCCTGGGTCCACATCTTGATTGGCTTACCGTTGGCGACTTCCAGCAATTGGTAGGTCTTGCGTTCCATATCTTTTTACTCGTTCTTCCTGGGGCCCGAATCCGGGCCTTGTTATATCGGCAGCGCAAGAGCGGATTGCAGTCTTGCGCCGATGATCGATCGGGTGGCCGGTCATCCGGCAGGTCTTGGCGACAAAAAAAGGTGAAACATGCAGCCTGCTCTACCCCTGAGCTACCACCTTGCGGTGGGCGGGAATCGAACCCGCGACCAGGCTGTCCTGTAGTTCCACCGGCATTCGCCGGGTCAATCGGTGCAGGCCGGGCCTGCGGGCAGCGACAAGGGAACGGGCACATTTGCTCTACCCACTGAGCTACAGCCTTGCGGCTGGCGGGGCTCGAACCCGCGACACCATGTAGTACCCGTGGCATTCGCTGCCATCCCGCCAAGGCGGGGAAAACCTGCGACGACAAGGGATCGATGAAACGATGCACTCGCGTTCTGGTGGTTGAACCACGGCGCCCTTTTCGAGCACCGGCGGGGCTTGCACCCGCATCTCGAGCCTTGGATGTAGTTCCATCGGCATTCGTCGCAAAAAACCGCAAAACAGGTGGCGCGACAACAGTAGTGACTGATAGCCGGATTCGAACCGGCAAGACCAGGATGTACAGCCACCGGCATTCGCGCCGTCACCGGCCCTGACAAAATCTGCTGAGACGTCTTTGGATGTAGTCACAGCGGCATTCAGGGCCAATGATCAAGAAACTTCTGTGTGCGCCGGCTACCCGGCGCATGCTCCGACTCAATGACCTGGCGCTCAGGGCGCCAGGGCCTCGATGGCTTTCACCCAGTGCTGGCCACCGTAGTTGCCGGCGATGAACTGCTCGATCACGTCGAACACCGCATCGCTGAAGCCACCGACATTGAGGATGTCCTCACGGTCCGGGGCCTGGGTGGTGGCCCCGGGTTGCATATCG
This sequence comes from Pseudomonas sp. B6(2017), assembly GCF_002112765.1. Taxonomy (NCBI): domain Bacteria; kingdom Pseudomonadati; phylum Pseudomonadota; class Gammaproteobacteria; order Pseudomonadales; family Pseudomonadaceae; genus Pseudomonas; species Pseudomonas sp. B6(2017). Next base: position 14,692 of record NZ_NEIQ01000033.1, read on the forward strand.
ATGCACACCAGCCGGGCGTTGGGGTTGATCGCCTTGATCCGCTCCCACTGGCGCATGGTTTCAGTGGCCCCATGGCGCCGGGCGTCGATCCACGACTCGTTGTCCGAGACCAGGATCAGCGTTTCCAGCTTGAACCGCGCATTGGCCAGCTGCGCCAAGGGTGCCGAGCAGTTGGTCCCGCCGCCACCGATAGCCGCCAGCTTCTGGGCGTTGGTCATCACGCTGTCCCGGGGATTGAGGCGGATATCCACCACTTCCCGCTCGAACGGCATGACCCGCGCCGTCGGCCGCTTGCGCAGGACCGCCGCCGCCACCAGGGCCGCCACGTCGATGCAGCGCACCGCTGTGGTGGTGCCCTGGCGATGGCCAGTGACCGGACTGTGCATCGACCCCGAGACGTCCGGGCATACCACGACCGAACCGCTGAGCGCCGGCACGTTGGCCAGGGACAGCTCCAGGGCATCCTGCAGCGCTTCACGTACCCGCTGCGGCACCTCCTGCCCCGCCATGCGGTAGGCCGCCAGCAGCTGGTACGGGTAGACCCGGGCCTTGGCCACCTCTGCGGCATCCGCCAGGCGCGCCGCCACATACTCCGTGCAACCGCGCACTTGGAACGCACCGTGGCGAGCCAGGGTGTTGAGGTTCATGCGCAGCCCCTGCCAGCCCATGTTGCGAGCCTGGGCGGCCCATTGCTCGGCGCTCAGGGTCTCGTTGCCCAGCAACTGGAACGGTACATCCGGCACCTGGGTGCTGGCCCCGCTGCGAAACGCCAGCAGCTCGCGGGTCAGCCCGGGCAGCGCCTGGACATCCACCGGCTTGCCGATCAGCCAGGCGAAGAATGCTTCGCGCCAGGCCTCGCGGGGCTTGGGGTGGACCATCTTGACCACATCCGCCAGCGACGGCTGGTTGCCGATCGATGCCTGCAGCAGCTGGCGCTCGCTGGCGTTGTTCAGCCAGTCCTGTACCAGGCGCTTGGGCTGCGAGCCCAGGGACTTGCGACCGGTCACGCCGCTACGCAGGATCTGCACGTAGTTGCGCAGCATCTTGCCGTTGTCCACCACCTGGGCGAACAGCTCGGGCACCTGGACCGAACGTTGTGCGGTCAGCGCCGCCAGCAGCAGCGCCGGCATGTCCTTCATATGGCCTTGCTGGCGAGCGTAGCGAGCGGCCTGGGCCACGAAGCGGCTGTCGACTGCACCCACCAGTTGCAACACGGCTTCCAGCTGATCCTCGGGCGAGGTGTAGAAGGTCGAGTTCAGGCAACCGGTGACCGCCAGCTGGGCCAGGCGATGCTTGGCGTCGTAGGCGTAGGCCGGGGCCTGGGAGGCATTGCGGGTGTCGCTCGCCGGGGCTTTTGCCTGTTGGGTGTTGAACAGCTGCTGGTTGGCCATCTTGGCGTCTCGCTGGTTGTCTTGTTCGTTGCCAGAGATATTGCAGCCGCCGTGCCAGCTTTGAATTTTTTATCGAATTAACTTTTAACTTATTGATTTTAAACGAATTTATTTTTCACCTTGATTTCTTCGATGATTTTTCACGACAAACACCCCTCTGATTTTATATCTTTATCTATCGTAATTTATCTAAAGGTATAAACATGTCGGGCAAGTCCACGGTCGCCATCGGTTTCGTCGGTGCCACCCTCGATCGCGTCGGCAAGGGCGCCAACCGTTGGAGCCACTGGCGCCCGAGCGTGGGCTTGTGCCAGCAGCAGGATGTGCTGATCCACCGCCTGGAACTGATCCATGGCGTCGACGCCCGGGACATCAGCCTCGCCGGGCGCATTGCCGACGACATCCGCCAGGTCTCCCCCGAGACCGAGGTGCGCCTGCACCCCATGGAGCTGAAGAACCCCTGGGACTTCGAGGAGGTGTATGGCGCCCTGCACGACTTCACCAGCGCCTACGCATTCGACACCGAGCGCGAGGACTACCTGGTGCACATCACCACCGGGACCCACGTGGCGCAGATTTGCTGGTTCCTGTTGACCGAGGCCCGCTTCCTGCCGGCGCGGCTGATCCAGACCTCCCCAGCCCGGCGCCGCGATCCGGGCGAGCACGCCACCGGCACCCATGCACTGATCGACCTCGACCTGTCGCGCTATGACCGCATCGCCTCGCGCTTCGCCCACAAGCGCCTGGAGGGCCTGGCCTTTCTCAAGTCGGGGATCGCCACCCGCAACCTGGCCTTCAACCGCTCCATCGAACAGATCGAGCGAGTGGCGGTACGTTCCAGGGCCCCGATGCTGCTGATCGGCCCCACGGGGGCGGGCAAGTCGTTCCTGGCCCGGCGCATCTATGAACTCAAGCGTGGCCGGCACCAGGTCCAGGGGCGCTTTGTCGAGGTCAACTGCGCCACCCTGCGCGGCGACGGCGCCATGTCGGCGTTGTTCGGTCATACCAAGGGCGCCTTCACCGGCGCCCAGAATGCCCGCGACGGCCTGCTGCGGGCGGCCCACGGTGGCATGTTGTTCCTCGACGAGATCGGCGAACTGGGGCTGGACGAACAGGCGATGCTGCTCAAGGCCATCGAGGAGAAACGCTTCTTCCCCATGGGGTCGGACCAGGAGGTGGAGAGCGACTTCCTGATCATCGCCGGCACCCACCGCGACCTGCGCGGCAGGGTCGCCCAGGGCCTGTTCCGCGAAGACCTGTACGCCCGGATCAACCTCTGGACCTTCAACCTGCCGGGGCTGGCGGGGCGTCGCGAAGACATCGAGCCCAACATCGATTTCGAGCTGGAACGCCATGCCCGGGAGCAAGGCCAACTGGTGCGCTTCAACCTCGAGGCCCGGCGGCGCTACCTGGCCTTCGCCAGCTCCAGCGAAGCGGCCTGGCTGGGCAACTTCCGCGAGCTGTCGGCGTCCATCACCCGCATGGCCACCCTGGCCGACAGCGGCCGGATCGACGAGGCCCTGGCCCAGGAAGAGATCCAGCGCCTGCGCCATGCCTGGGGCCTGGAACAGGTCGAGGACGAGGTGCAACTGTTGCTGGGTGCAGATGTGGAACTGGACCTGTTCGACCGCCTGCAACTCAAGGCGGTGATCGCCGAATGCCGGCGCGCCGACAGCCTGTCGGATGCCGGGCGGCGCCTGTTCGGGGTCTCGCGCCTGGGCAAGGCCAATCCCAACGACGCCGATCGCTTGCGCAAGTACCTGGCGCGCTTCGGCCTGGACTGGAAACAGATCACCAGTTGAGCATCGCGTAGCTGCCCATGAATGCCCGCTGCAGGCCCTGTGGGCCTTGGCGCAGCCTCGCAGGCTCGACAGCGGCTACAAGGGCTGCGCACGAGCGCGCAGCGGCCGCGATGCGGCAGGTCAGGCCAGCGTCGGCGCCGCCTGCGGCACGGCGAACACGCCGCTGGCCCGCGCCACTTCGCGCTCGCCAACACTCAGCACCACGGTGGCGAAGGCGATCTGCCGCCCGCGCCGGGAATGCTCCAGGCGCACCTCCAGCCACTCCCCCACCTGCACCGCGCCCAGGTAATCGAGGTTCATGCTGGCGGTGATCAGCGGCAATGGCGGCTCGCTGGCGAAGGCCATGGCGTAACCCATGCCGATGTCCGCCAGGGTCGCGATGATGCCGCCATGCACGATGCCGCGACCGTTGGCGTGCCGCGCATCGGCGCGCAGGCCCACGCGCAGCCCGCTGCCACTGCCGCAGCCATAGACCGGACCGATCAGCTCCAGCAACGGACTGCTGCGAGGCAAGGGACTGAAACCCTGGGGAACATCCGCTTCACTCATGACAGGCTCCTTGAGCACCAGCGCAGCACCATCGCTGCGTACTGCCACAGATGTAGCGTCAATCCGCAGAGCGGCCTATCAGTATCAATCCCGGAAATTGCCGCAAATAAGTCACAACGCCGTCGTGGCCGCCCCAGGAAGGACGGTAAGATGCGCGCCTGCGTTCCCAACGCAGTTTCAAGCACCCAAGGAGCTCCCATGCAACATCAGGACGACCACCCTAACCGCCCTCGCCGCCTGGCTTTTGCCTTGCTGGGCGCGCTGGCACTCAGCGCCTGCTCTCCCAGCGACCAGGACAGAAGCGCCGTGGCCCTTGGCGGCGCCCAGGGCCAGGCCGGCGCCCAGTTGGCCTACGAACATGAGCTGACCCTGTCGCTGCCCTCGGAGCAGATCGGCCCGCGCCTGGTGCAAACCCGTGAAGCTTGCGAACAGGCGAAGTTCGGCGCGTGCAATATCCTGCGCCTGGAACAAGGCAAATACCGCGCCCAAGTGGTACTGCGGGTAGTACCGAGCGGCGTCGAGCCCCTGGTCGAGCAGGCCGCCGCAGGCGCCGAGCTGGGCGAGCGCATCACCAGCGCCGAAGACCTGGCCGATGCCGTGGCCGACGTGCAGCGCCAGCAGCAACGGCTCAAGGCCCAGCAGCAGCGGCTGGACGAACTGGCCGCGCGCAAGGACATCAGCGTCGGCGACCTGATCGCCTTGAGCAAGGAACAAGCCGGCATCGAGAATGACCTGCAAGCCCTGGCCCAGACCGCCGCTGGCCAGCAACGGCGGTTGGACACCAACCGCCTGACCCTGAACTTCCAGCCCAGCGACAGCGGCCAGCGCAGCTCCAACCTCAAGCGCGCCTTCAGCAACCTGCTGGACAACCTGGCCGACGGTACCGCCGAGGCCCTGGAGAAAGGCAGCTACGTGCTGCCCTTCGTGATCCTCGCCTTCCCCCTGGCGCTGTTGTGGGTCTGGCTGTGGCGCAAGTTCGTCCGTCGCCGCCAGTAACCTCGCCTACGCCTGGGCCTGGAGCGCCAGTTGCAAGCGCTCCAGGCCGATGCCGAACCC
>NZ_NEIQ01000034.1:0-19447 GCF_002112765.1 Pseudomonas sp. B6(2017)
CAAGGTGGCCGCCAGTTCATCAGGAAAGGTATTGAGCAGTTCGATCTTGGCGGCGGTGATCACCGCTTCGAAGCGCTGGACGATCTCGGCTTCTATCACTACCTGCCCGAGCTTCTTGGCCAGCTCTACTTCAAGATCATCGCCCCGAAGCCTGTCGTATCTATCTCGGGCGGTCTCTTTTTTGCCGTTCAAGGCCGCTTGACGCAGCAGCCATTCGATCACCGCCTGGGTGTCGTACTGGTTCTCGTTGCCGCGCCCTACCCCGAACTCGATAACCGGCATACCTTCGTTCTGCCACCGGCTCAAGGTGCGTTCATCACGACCGACGATCTCGCCGAGTTCCAGTTTGCTGACTGTCTTACCCATTGCTAAGCCCTTGAAAAGACGGACATCCCTGTAAAAATCTCAGCTACAGAGAAACCGCGAGTCCGAGTACCCGTGTAGGGGCCCGCCCCCGGGGAGGACCCAAAAACCGGCCCCCACCCCTGGCTGGCGGGCGGGCCAGATGGCCCCTGCCTTTCAAGCTGCACCGCCGCTGGGTGGCTGGTCCGAAACACCGATTCGCCTGGCCGCCCAGCGTTCGTACAGGCCAATGGCGACATCCGCCCCGGCCATCGCGGTCAGGCAGCCGAAGGCGCCCGCTGTCCAGATCGAAACCCCGGCGCCGATCAGCAGCATCAGTGCTGCCATGCCGCAGACGATGCAGGCACCGGACCGAAGCGCTAGGCGCCGCAACAGCACCCAACCCCGGGCGCCATCCTTATCTGCCCGCCACATCTCGCCGGACACGCCGCCCACCAGGGCCAGGACGATCACCAGCCAAATGGGCATTTCCGCTAGCGCTTGCTGCTCGTTCGTCATCACCTACCCCTTAAACGCAAAAACCCGGCGCAATGGCCGGGTTTGGTGTGTGGGCGCCTGCCGCCATCTGCGGTCGCACCTATCGAAGATGGCTGTATTTAACAGGCTGATTTTACTGGCAGCAACCCTATTTTAATGCCACCAGGTGAATGTCTGGCGAACGTCTAGGCAATGTCGGTGAATATCTTTACTGCGGCTTTCAGCGCCTCGGGCGCTGTCCTTCCTGTCTAACCGATATCGTGTCAGGCAGGACAGCTACAGCCCCCAAAATATGGGGCTCTGCCCCACTGTCCTACCTGTTTATTAACTTTCTCGCGTATAGAGAAAAAGATAAAGGCACGCTTGCGCGTACACGCGCGCATTGGGTGTGTGCGCTGCGCTCACATGTGCGCATGACGTGTGTGAAGGTTGGACGGTAGGACAGGCCAGGAATGACAAGGCCCGCGCTTGTCCTTCCGCGTAAAAACGCGGACGGACAAGGCGAGCCAGTAGGACAGTTCCAAATGCTTTAAGGCCAAGCCTCAAGCCGCCCTCCCCATCAGCATGCCCTCAATGAATAGGTGCGCCTCATGTAATCGCAGATAGTATGTCCGAGAACTGCAACCGCAGTGCAACATCTTCTGCGAAAGCAAGCTGTCATGATTGCAGTAATGCTCCATCACCACCAGGGCCAGCTCGGGCGGCAGGTGCTTGTTGACGATCAGCTCGATATCGGCCGATTCATCCAGCAGCACCCGACTGCCCCGGGTTCCCCGTATGAGTTCGCCTTTGCACGCCATCAACATGGCAATCATGTTGCCGCCGCCCGCACTACCGATGGCCAGGGTCGTGGACATGTGCAGATCCTGGGCCCAAAGCTTGAGCATCTCGTCGATTCGCTTAATCAAAGCAAGGCTCCTCCTCCATCGGCGCCACCTGCAATGCAGATCCGCGCCCCCAGCTGGTCGGCTTCTGATAGGCCCAAGGGCGCACGCCGCTCTTCGTCAACGCTGGCATACGCTTCTTGCGCCACCCCAACCGATGCATGATCGAGCCGACGCGCATCTGCGCTGGCTTGTCCCAATGGCTAGGGTCGATCTTAAGAACATCGGCCAGGATCTGACTGCCGGTGGTGGTTTCCCCCAGGTGCGATTCTTCCAGCCACTTCAGGATCGGCACTTCCCATTCATCCACCACGAAGCGCTCTTCCTGCGCCTCAGCGAACAACGGCGCTTCATCGCGGATCACCCACCAAATATCGCCTGCCTCATAGCAGAACATCGCCTCGGCCCACAGCTGATCGCGGATCTCCCGCAGCTGTTCCAGCTCGACCTTGGTGCATGCCACTGGCCAATAGCGGCGGTTGCCCGTGGCGTCTTTAAGGTATTCGTCTTGGTTGGTGGTGCCGACGAACACACATTGCCGGGGCACGTCCATAGTCCTGCGGCCGTAGCTCTCGCGATAGGTATCAACCGATGCCGAGAAAAATTGCTTGGCCTTGGTGGATTCCGCTTTGTTGAAGCTATCCAGTTCGCCCAGCTCGACGATCCATTTGCCACGGATCGCCTGGAAACCGTCCTTATCGCCTAGGGCAAATGGGGTATCCATAAACCATTCACCGCCCAGGATACTCATGGCCGTAGACTTACCCGCGCCCTGGGCACCTTCAAGGATCATTACCGAGTCAGCCTTGCAACCGGGCGACATGACCCGGCCCACAGCGGAAATCATCCAGCGCTTGCCTACCTTCTGGCTGTAATCGGTAGGGGCCACGCCCATGATTGTCGTCAACCAGCTATCCAGCCGGGGCACCTGGTCCCACTCCAGGGATCGCAGGTAGTCACGCACAGGGTGAAATGCCTGGTCATGGGCTACCACGCTCACCGCTTCGATTACGTGGCCAACCTTTACCCGCAAGTTGTATTGCTGGGCTAGCCATTTCATAACCAGCATATCGTCGATATCGGCCCAATCGCCGGTTGCCCCACCATAAGGCGGCACCCGCAACTTGACGATCTTGGAGCTAAACGAGCTAAATCCGATCACCCCGGCCCATCGCGGGTCGTTGCTCAGGATCAGTTCAACGTTCTGCATATGGGCGATCAGCATGCCGCTATCAGTACGGGCCAACATATCTTTCCAGCCACCGGCTGCCGGAGGCTTGACCACGGCTAACACCTGGCGCCGGACCGCCTCCAAACCTTCGGCGCAATGCAAGTCGTTGAAGTCGGTCCACTTGATTTCACGCTCACCCGAAAAGATCGGCGCTACGACCTGCCCCCCAACGACCGTGGCCGCATTCTCTGCACGCTCCTTGCCTGGATTCCAGGCCTCGCCATTGGTGCGCGTGGTCTTCCAGTCATCATCCCGACAAAGAATGATTGGCCGGCCAGGGAAACGCTCGCGCATTGCTTTGGCCACCAACATCAGGTTGCCGGCATCAAAGGCGATAGTCACTGTCAGCGAAGTCGCCATGTGCAGACTGGCGCCAGTCGCGTAGCCTTCGCAGACCAGAACCGGCTCTCCGGGTTCAGGATGGGGCCCAATCAAATGGAAGGCGCCCTCTTTCGACATCCCATAGGGCCAGTAAGACTTGTCTCGGCCGGTGTCTTCTTGCTTCTGCGGATAGATCACCTGCAGGCCGACAATTTGGTCCCGGACATTGCTCATGGGAACCAAGAACGCCCCCGAGCGCGGCGCATAGCGCACCCCGAACCCAATGATCTGCTTTCGATCCAGATAGGCGCTTTTGCCCTTTTCCGGCATGCGCTTGAACATCGCGGACGCTCGATTGGCTGCGCGACGCGCCGCGTTAGCCGCCACTTCGGCCGCCCTGCGCTTGGCTTCCTCCTGCCTAGCGCGCATAACCTCGCGTTCCTCTGCGCTCATGCGGCCGGCCTTGACCTTGATTTTCTGCGTCTCACCGGAACGCCAATCGCCAAAGCTGCCGAAAATCAGGGTTTCGCCCTTCTCGGTGCGATGCTCATGCACCACATACCAGCCGTTTTTCTCCCGCCCCTTGTCCTGCGCCGTCTTACAGCGAGTTAGCTTGCCGAAAACCAAAGGCTGCGCGGGCTCTAGGCCATAATCGGCAAACTGCGCCAATACCTCATCGAGCATAACGAGCCCTCCTTGCGTCCTCGACCTGTTGGCAGTCCACACACAACGTGCAGCCAGGCTGCGCGTGCTGGCGAGCCTCAGGAATGGGACCATCGCAGTCCGTACATATCGGCAAGGAATGCCCGGATGCCCGGGACCTGACCAGTATGCGTGCCGCCATGGCCTGATCTAAATGCTCCTGAACCAAGTCAGTAACGAAATCAACGACGTCCGGCATGATCCGTCCCCCGAGTCGTTTGATTGACGTAGCTGGCACGATTGAACAGTCCCAGCAGCCCCTGGATTCCACGAAACACCTGTAACCGGATCTCTGCCAACTCGGCATCGCTGACTACGCCGTCGCCAATGCTCTTGGCCCAGGTATCAGCAAGGTCCGCCACTTGGCGGAAGTACACCGCGATTCCAGTGGTCAAGGTTTCCGGCATGTCGTTGGTGTAGGTGTCCGAAAGTTCCTGCCAGATCGTGTCGCCGACCAGGGCATGTACGGCATCGAGAATGCGCCGATCCTTGGTTAGCTCCAGGATCTCGCCAAACTCCTGAACGTTGACGCTATGGCCAGGATGGGTGGGAGACAGCTTGTGCTGCAGCGTGGTGGGGTTCCGGCCGGTGGTGGCGGCGATGGCGGCGGCGCCACCGGGATAGTCCCGGGCGGCATGGTACAGCGCGAGATCGAGCGGCAAGACTTCCCGCTTGGCTCGCTCAACACTACTTAGAGCGATTCGGCTCATGGCATTAATCCTTAAAAGTTGCCAGTGCCGCGCAGCATGCAGTGGTGTTACATTTACTGCGCGGCTTGTAAGGGCCCAAACGCCGGCCAGATCCTCAAGATCGAAACCGGCACCGTGCCGAGGCGAACAATCCGTTGTTTGCCCCCGGCGCAACAGCTGCCCTATCTGTGGTGGAGAAAGGCAGCAACCCAAGGCATCCAAGCCTTGAAGCGCGGTATCAGTAGACGTTTTTGCATGTGGTGTGCGCGCCTACTCAAACCGCGACCCGGCAACACTGTGGTGGTGTATACCGGGAGGAACGAGGCGGCCTTAAGGCCGCCTTTTTTCTACGCCGCGCACGCAACCTCAGCGTCAGGGGGAAATACGTCATCAAGTGAGCAGATCACCCCGAGCCTGTTTAGCGCCCGAACAATGGATCGGCATTCAGCTAGACCAGCCGTTCGGCGCCCGGCCTCATAGTTACTCAGCCGCGTCTGCGTCCAGCCAAGCTCAGCGACAAGCGCTATTTGTTTGATACCGGCTCTATCTCTATAAACAGCTATAAGGTTCATCCAGAGACCTCCTTAAACTCAGCGCCATAATAAACACGATTCGTGAACATTACAACACGATTCGTGCTGAGAATAAATCTCATATCGTGGTAAAAAATGCCTATGAACACATTAGGAAATCGCATCAAGCAATTAAGAAAAGTCTTAGGCATGAGCCAGCAGGCGCTTGCCCATGCCTGCGGCTGGGATTCCCAATCACGAATCGGAAACTATGAGAAAGGAACCCGGCAGCCCAACCTTCAAGATCTTGAAATAATTGCTACCGCCCTTGGCGTATCACTGCCGGATCTAGTTGCCGGACGTGATCGCTCCGAACTCAGTTCGTTACCAGACCATATACAGGGCCGAGTTCGCTGCGAAGATCGTTCTGCGCGAGAGTACGGGCGCACCAGCGACAAAGGGCAGCCAGTAGGAAGCAACATCGGCTGGGCAAAAGCGGGGAAAGTTCCGGTTATAGGCAGCGCACAGTTAGGCGCTGAGGGATATTTTGAAGCGCTGTCGCTCCCCACCGGCTCAGGGGACGGCTTCCTGAACATCCATAGCGATGACCCCGACGCCTACGGCCTCAAGGTCACAGGCGACAGCCTATTGCCTAGGATCAAAAACGGAGAATTCGTTCTAGTCGAACCCAGCAAAGGCTTCGATAGTGGCGATGAGGTTATGGTTAAAACGACCTCCGGTAAAAGCATGATCAAAGAGTTCATCTACCTACGCGATGGCATGTATAGACTCGATAGCATCAATGCAGAACAGGCCACCATTCACCTGCCTGAAAATGAAGTCATACAGATTCATCTAATTGGGGGAATCTTGAAATCATCACGATTTCTCCATAGCGCAACGGACGACTAACACAATATGTGTTGACCTTTAAAGCACATTGCGTGATATTTGCCTCACTCTTCCACCACAGAGCGAGGCAACACCATGCACACCAATGCATCACTGCACGTCCACCCGGCCGCTGCAAACCCTGATCGAATCTTTGAGATCCGCCGTCTGGCGCAACGATTCGGCTGCCCTTACATCCCCCTCAAACCGAAGCCCCAACCCCACCACTGCGCCCCCTTTGGTCCGAACGGCGGGGGTAGCGCGGCATGAACAGATTTTCAATCGACAACCGCACGCTGCAGCTGCTCAAAGCCCAGGTTAACCTGAGCCAAACCTTTAACCACACGCTGCGCAACTCACCTGAGCGCACGGCATTAAGGTTTCGCCTGAACGTTGACCGCGGCCCCGTCGAAAGCTCTTTCGTCGTGGAAATGGGTAACGAGCGCCACACCCTGACCCTGGCCAACGACAAGAAAGCCCACCTCAAGCTGGCAGACTTCATCGAGGACGTGGCCAACGGCCCAATCGACACGACTGCCCAGCTACAACCACTCCCGCACGCCGAGCGCGAGTATGGGAAGTTCAGCGCAGAGCTACGCGAACGGGTGTTCGGCTTGGTCTGCCTGGGCGGATTCCTTGACCTTGATATGGGTTTCTCGCTGCCAATCAGGGCAGCGATCCACCGCACCCGGAGCCGTGCAGGCGCGACCATTATTCTCAGCATCGGGCACCGAAGCCCACGAACCAAATGCTTCACGATCCACGGCTCCGATGCAGAGATCTACAAGGCCGCCTGCGAATCCATCAACCACCTGGCCGCGCTGGCGACTCCCGCCGCGCACGCTGCTTAGGGGACCGCCATGGATCGCAACCTTAAAGAAACGGCCCGGTACTTCGGTATCACCCGGCCGCAGTTGATCGCCCTGATGCGGGAGAAAGACCTGCTCAATGCCAAGTGCCTACCAGCCTACCCAACACGGGACCGGGAATACCTGGGAACCAAGGAAGGCCAGTGGTTCCACCCGAAGCTAGGCATGCAATACAGCCAGTCAACGCGGGTTCGACAGGCCGGCATTCCGTGGCTTGCGGAGCAACTAGGGCTCGATCTTCCTGCCATCCCGGCAGACCGCCGTGACGTGGCCTAGACAGTACGCCCGCCAGATCCTCGCTTTACGGACCAAAGAGGAGCGCAACGCTGCGCTTCTTGAGGTTCCGGAGCATCTGCGGGAGCTGACCAAAGCCCATTGCCTGATCACCTGGAATCACCCGAAAAGGAAGAAAGACCATGGATCACAAACTGATTGATCAAGCGCTGAACACGCTGCTAGCCACCAAGGCCGCTGACCGGACCGCCGAACAGATCCAAGGTTTCGCGCAGCTGGTGTGCAGCACTGCCGGGATCTCCATTGATTCTCCTACACCAGCCCTGGCAGGCCTTCCGGTGCTGCATGCGGCCGTATCGCTGCTAGCGGCCGAACTGGATACCGCCGCGCTGAACCCGAACAGCCGCGTTTCCACAACTATCAGGTTATACGGCAACTCAACACCCACGATGACCGCCCACTTGCACAACCCACACGGGTTTGGCGGCGACGAAACAATCCTGTCCGGATATGGCCATTCCCCGGAACAAGTGCTGCAAGACCTTCGCAACAAGGCCTATGACCTCTGCAAACAGGTAGCGGCATGAATCCCCACACTGACCAGGCCCCGCTGCGCCTGCTACCCGCACCAGATCCGGCCACTGTCGAGCTGCTGTATCGCACCTTCGGCGACGTGCTAATCCCCCTAGACAAGCTGCGCGCGCAATATTTTCGCAACCTCAACGAGCAGACGTTTGTTGCCGAGATCACCAGCGGCCGCATTCAGCTACCGATTATGACGCTCGACAGCAGCCGTAAGGCGCCCAAGTACGCGCATATCCGACACGTTGCCGCCCTGATCGATATTCGCGCCTACAAGGCCGACGAGGAACAGGCCAGGCAGCAACCCGATGCACCCGAGCAAACCCAATAACCCAACGGCTGCCACCACCAGCCACGCAAACCAGGAGCGCACCACATGACACACATTCAGATCCTCACCCTGATCGCCCTGATCATCACCAGCGGTATTGTTCTCGGGGTTGGCTACCTCATAGGTCAGACCAGCGGTCGAGAGGCAGGCATAGAGGAAGGAAAAGCAATCCAACACGCGGACAGCACCGAAGCCTTACGCGAGAAACAGCTAGAGCTTGAGCAGGCACAAAAGCATTACCAAACACTCTACGGCCGCTACAAGCGCGCCCTGGCCGCCTCACAGCTCGGCGAACAGGACCGGCAGCACTTGCTCTGCATCGCCGAAACACTGCGCCTAGCGGCCGGAGCGTTCAGCGCTTTCCGCACCTGCAAGGGCCTTGAGAGGAACGCCCATGTTCAGCGGGAGCAGTTACTGGCCATGGCCGCCCTACTCCAGCCAGCCGAGCAGGAGAACGCCGCATGAGCCGTCCAACTGTACTACTACGCCTCACGCCCCAGGCAGCCGGCGAGCTGCACCAGCAGCACCAGAAAGCCAGCGCCGAACTACGCGCCCTGACCCGCTACCGGAAAGAGTTTGAACGGCAGGCAAAGGCCCTGATCGGCAGCGAGGCCTTCCGCCAGTTGCAAAAGAACACCGACAACGCTCTGTTACTAGCAGACCTGGCCAAGGAGGTCGCGTGATGGATCGCCTCAAGATCGAGACGCCAGAGAAAAGCGGCATGCAGGCCGAACAGATCCACCACCAGGACCAGGCCGCTTTGCTCTGCAACGCCAGCAGGATCGCCGCGCCTGTAAACAACAGCCTCTGCTGCGCAGCAGCAGGCATTACTGCTCCTTGCAGCAGCACCACCGAGGCGCTTACACCCCACGAAAAGCTGCGCGAGGCAGCCAACCCTGATGCAACGCTGATCGCTCAGACTCGCCCGCCCGCGCAGCTTGTCAAGGGGTATACGCACCTGCAGGGCTACATAGCCGAACGTGCGGACAAGAACGACCAAGGAGGGAATCATGCTCGCTAAACGTACCTATACCCACTTCGGTTTCTGCTGCGGCCTTGGCTCAGGCGCTGCGGGCTTTAATGACAGTTCATTGCAGATCGCCCAAATGCTCGGCAACTGGCGCTGCCTGGGCGGGGTCGACGTTGACCCCGCCGGCTTGGCCGACTTCGAAAGCCTCACAGGCGTAAAAGGTACGCTCCGGGATCTGTTCACCCGCGAGCAGTACACCGCCTTCCACGGGACGGAGCCACCAGCAGGCTGGATCGAGGCCACCGCCGAAGATATTCGCCGCGCAGCCGGGAACGAAGATCCGGACGCTGTATTCATTTCCAGCCCCTGCAAAGGCGCCAGTGGCTTGCTGCCGGAGTCAATGAGCCTGACCCCCAAGTACCAGGCCCTTAATCAGCTGACCCTTCGTTGCGTCTGGCTGATGCTTGAAGCCTGGCAACATAACCCCGTCAGCTTGATTGTGTTCGAGAACGTCCCTCGCCTGGCGTCACGCGGCCGGCATCTGCTTGACCAGATCGTCAAGCTGTTTGCCCACTACGGCTACGCGGTAAACGAGACAGTCCACGACTGCGGGGAAATCGCCGGCCTGGCACAGAGCCGCAAGCGCTTCTTGCTGGTGGCCCGGCATATCGAGAAAGTCCGAGCGTTTCTGTACCAGCCTCAGCAACACCGCCTGCGCGGCGTTGGCGAGATCCTCGGGCGCATGCCCCTGGCGGGCGATATCGAACTGGCAGGCCCCATGCACCGCGTGCCGGCTCTGCACTGGAAGACCTGGGTTCGCCTTGCACTTGTGGAGCCCGGGAAAGACTGGCGCTCACTGAACCGCCTGAACGTTGAGGACGGGTTCCTGCGCGACTTCCTGATCGTTCCGGAGTACCGAGCGGGATACCTCGGCGTCAACCGCTGGGAAGATGCGACAGGCGTCATTGCCGGCCGCAACACACCCACCAACGGCAACTACTCGGTAGCAGATCCGCGCCCCGCCAGCTCTGCCGAGTACGCGCAGTTCGGCGTGGTTCCATGGGAAAGGCATTGCGGGGTCGTCACCGGGCAGCGTAGCCCGGGCCAAGGCACGTTCAGCGTGGCCGATCCACGTCCGAACTGGAAACGCCATTCCAACAACTACCGGGTTGTGCCCTTCGCGAACTTCGCCGGCACCATCATCGCCGGCGGAAAGGGCGTGCAAGGGGGCTGGCAGTCCGTCGCAGATCCTCGCGTCCTCAATCGCAAGAAGGGCGATGCCTACCTCACCGGTGGACATTACGGGGTTGTCGAATGGGGCGGCAGCGCCGGCACAGTTTCGGCGAACGCTCGACACGACAATGGCCGCTGGTCCGTCGCTGATAACCGGATGCCGGCAGCCAACGACCGCTTGGCGTGTGTCATCCGTAGCCCATCGAACACTTGGAATAGGCCATTCACCACGCTAGAGCTGGCCGCGCTGCAATCCATGTTCGACCCAGAGGACATGTGGCGACCGAACCAGGACACCGGCGCCCTGGAGTCGGTCGGCAAACCCTTCGTGCTGCACGGCAACAACGACGGCGCCTGGCGCGAGCGCATCGGGAACGCTGTTCCACGCAAGGCCGGCAAGGCCATTGCCGACGTGATGCTCAGTACGCTGATGCTTAACGAAATGGGCGAGACATTCACGCTTAGCAGCGTGCCGGTGTGGGTACGACCGCTGGCCATCGCCTTTAGCATGCCCGGGCAAGAAGTAGGAGGTGCCGCATGAGCCATAACCCTCTATGCAACTGCAAACAAAGCCTACAGACCCACGATAATCGGAATGAAGAACCTGCAGCCGTTCGCCTTCGCTATGCCGAACGACTTCTAGAAGAGGTGCTAGACAACCCTGACATTCACTATGGCTATGCGATACAGAATTTTTTCGCAGAAGGAAGGCTTTCAAAGGAACGCCTATTTAGGCCCTTAGCTCAGTTCTCCGCATTACGGGAAGCGATGGAAGACGCCGCAGCAAGCGGAAAGCCCTGCCAGCTAATCGTCGGTGACACTCATGTCACCGTCACCTACCAAGGCATCAAGTGGGTTCACACCCAATTCCTCGCCGGTAAGCTGCCTCTTCCCCTCACCATCGAGGAATTCGACGAGATTGTTGCTGCTGCCCTGGGAGGCAAGCCATGAGCAATGAATTCAAGCGGGAAGATCGCTATTTCGTGATCAAACGAAGCGACCTCGACAAGCTGTCGCCACTCGACCGGGATGTTGTCCAATCTAACCTGGAACATATTTCAGCTATCCTTTTTGGCTGGAACATTCCAGAGCGTGATTGCCTGGTGATCGAAAGCGACTGGCCGGAGTACGACCCGGCCTGGCAGATGATTGAACGTCGGATGGCCGGCCAACCAGCAAGCCGGCCCTCCATTGTGACGCCCGGCACCGAGGAATTCGGGCACATGAGCACGATAGAACTGAGGGGGTATCACAAAGGGTGGGAGGCGGCCATGCAGCGGATCGCAGACCTCTATGGAGCAAAGCCCCAGAACGATGCCCCAAAGGTAAAGCAATGAACACTGCATTCCTACTCATGGCCCAATATGGCGGCCAGGTGATCATCCCCCTTGAGCGCGTCTGCCTCGACTACTTCTGCCACCTGACACCTGAAAAGATGAAAGGCAAGGTTGCAAGGGGCGAGATCAACCTACCGCTTGTCTGCATAGAATCCAGCCAGAAGGCCGCCCGAGGCGTACACCTGAACGACCTAGCCGCTTACCTCGATGCGCAACATGCCAAGGCAAAGAGCGAGCATGACAAGCTCATGGGGCGCGGCTTACGGCGCGTCTCTTAACTCGCATTTGGGCCTCGATCACGGGGCCCGATATCACCCTTTCGATCCATGGCCACCCTGCATATGGATCGCCATTCCCTCTAAGGTGCGTATAGCGCCGCATTGAGTTCCAATCCCGGTGGCCTGATACGCTGGCCACCTTCGGGATATCCCACCCCATTTCAAACAATCGACTTACGCCATCGTGGCGCAGGTCGTGAAAGTGCAGGTCTTCAATCTCCAAGAAGTTGCAGGCCCTGGTGAACGACGCCGAAACCGAACGCGAGTTGTACGGAAACACCTCATCGGCGACCTTCGGCATCGACTGAAGTACGCGCCAAGCCTCATCCGGCATGCTGCACCAGACGTCGTTCCCATACTTCTGCCCTGGGTTCTTCATGTCTGTCACCAGGGCCGACTGCTCCATATCGTTGAGTGCGTCCCAACGAATGCGCGTGATCTCTTCCTGCCTCCGGGTAGAAAACAGCGCAAACACGATTACCCGCAACATATCGATCTCTTGCCGGCGACGATCACGCATCTGCTCAAAGTACGTCAGGATTCGAACAAGCTCATCTAGGGTAGGCCGCCGGTTGCGCTCGCGGCTTCTGCTGACGGCGCCCATTTTCCGCAGCACCTTCCGCGCATCCGACATTGCATGAGGGTCTACGTCATAGCCCCAGGCCGGCCTGGCAACTGAAAGCACCGCCCCGAGGTGGGCAAGGTCGTTACCAACGGTCTGCGCCTGGATGCCGAAAGTTTCCATACGCCAAACTGCGTACTCGACCAGCTTCTGACTCGTCAGCTCGGCATCGGTTACGTCGCCTAGCCATGACCCCTTAATCGCGTTGAGGGTTGCGCGCTTGGTCTTACCGAGCGGACGCAGCTTTTCATACTGCTTAAGGTACTGATCAATCATCTCTTTAATAGAGACGCCGCTCCTATTCGCCCTCTCGATAGCTCCGGGCTCGTGCAGCTCGGCCTCGCGCTTTCTGATCCAGGCCTGCGCCGTGGTCTTGCGGTCGAACGTCTGGCTTTCCTGATAAACTGTGACGCCCTTTTGCATGATGCGGATCTGTGCGGTGTACGCTGCAGAGCCATCCTTGCGCTTGCGAACGGTGATTGAGCCCATGATTTTGCTACACGACTGATTTGAGTTGCTACATTGTAGCAACGACCTTTCAGAAATAAGCAAAAAAAAGGGTTAAACGGTAGCGAAAGAGAAGATCGTAAATGTCGACGAAACCCGCAGAAAACCTAGCCACTCCAGTAGATTCGGTATCTAGGAGGTTTTCTGTAGCGCCGATGATGGATTGGAACATTTAATTCTGCAGGCCGCGTATTACAAGCCCTTCAGCGCACATCGAAAACCCTCGTACCACTTCTGTACCACCAACCACCATAGATTGCTCTCGCCTGGCCACTAAACCCACTCGTGCTGTAGTGCTGCTCGCAAATGCCTGTCGTTCCAATCCAGGCAATCACTACAAGCGATAACGACTGACGCAGTGCGGGTGAGAGTGCGTGTGCGTAAAGGTGAGAGGTTCAAGGAGAACGCAATCATGCACGCGGCTACGGTAGATACCCCGCCCTTGGCGCATTTCGTATTTTCATGTTGACCCGAGGGAAAGAGGTTAGGAAGGTTAGTTATTTTCAAACTACCTTGAAAGCCTTGCTGTATGCGGCTTGTGGCTGATCAGCCAAAGTTAGCTTTTGGTCAGTTCTAGGTTATTTCCTAACCTTTTGAGATGTTAATTTGAAGGTTTATAAATTCCTTTAAATTCAACAAGTTAAAAAATCCTAACCTTGGACCTAACCTAAACTAACCCCTCAAAGTTAGGTCCGAAGCCCAGTAAAACCGGGCCTTTCACCCCCTCCCGACGCGCTCAGAAAAAAACTAACCCTTTTCCCGAGGCTCCTCTCAGATTTGGCAGGTGATGCCCAATTCGGTAGGTACTGAAAACGTGCCGACCTTCGCAGGGTTCCGCAGGCTTTTGCCGCCCCAGGAAGGAGCCAGAGCCCCCAGGTCGGCGCCGTTCTGAGTAGGGTGCAGGGGTGCAGAAAAATCGACCCATTTAGCCCGCAGGCGAGGTGGGGGGACGACGGCGCGCGCCAGGTTGTGAAGCACGCCAGTGCCCCTTTGTGGCACGCCAATCCCCCGAATTTGTAGCACGTCACTGACACCGCACTTCGTCGCCTCAATTCGCCGGGTCTGGACTCCCGGATTACTGTATGCACATACAGCATCAGTTAAAGCAGTCTGATCAGATGAAGAATCAACCCTTACCCCCACCAGGCACGAAAGCCGAGCGGATGGCGCAATGGCGCCGATATCTCGACGACCAGGAAAGCCGTTTCAACAATCCGGAAGTGCACCGCTCAATGTGCCGCCTCATCTCGAAAAACATGCTCAACGAGCAGATCATCAGCACCGCAGAAAAATTCGAACTCGACGAGTTAGCAGACTCGGCGTACTGGCACGCAGTCGAAACGTTGATCGACTGTGAGCCCGGCTTCATGCCGTCAGCCTTCTATGACCTCGTTGCGCGCGACGGAGGGCCAAGCATCGGCCGGCTTTCGAGCGGCCTCTATTATCCTGCGGGCAGAGAGGGCTATGCCGCGCAGGTATTGGGGGAGAAAGGAGATCGCCGTCTTGTATTTCGCATGACCGGTGCAGCATGGAAAATGAACGGCATGACGATCACGACCCCAGACGGCCGGGAGCATGACTTGGTGATCACAGGGCAGCGAATCAACGGCATCGAGTACACGAACATCGATGACCCAGACACATATAGAGTGCTTTCCGACTGCGCCGGCCTAGCGCTGGAGAATCACGACTTTGAAACGTACCGGTGCGCACGCCCGCTGCTTCTAGCTGCAGCATTCAGGAAGTGCACAGCCTGCCTGGATCGGTTCGCCACGCGGGAGGACTGCCCCACCTGCGAGCGGCGCGGATTTGTTGCCAGAGGCGGGGTCAGGTCTACAGAGTAGAGATCGCCGGTCTACCATCAGAGTCGCACCGTATGGACGGACTACTTTCGTAGTACCTATGCTTGAAGAAATGCCGTAAACAAAACAAAAAAGAGACCTTCTTTGTCCAAAGCAGATAGGAACTCTTTCATTTTCTAACAAAAAACTGTTAATTTTTCTATTTCGATGAACGGATGCTCAGGTTAATCGCAAATGACTGACAAAAAAATAATCCAACGCTACATAAATAACTTTAGAAGAAAGATCACACCTGCACTCCGCCCAGGCATTGGCGTAAAGTGCATAGTTCACCCCGCAACTCCTGGGGGCGCAGTACTGGAGTTTAAATTTGTTAAAAATGGAGAAAATGACGACCAGTATAAAAGCAACGTTCCTTCTTTAAGCAAAGCTCTTTCCACAGTTGAACAAAAAGCCTTCGGAGGAAACTTAGAAGCTTTTAAGTTTAGCGGAACGAATGTAATCCTTGACCCTAGTAAAGTCATCATAATAAAAGATGGCAATCCTAGTGAGTGGAGCGAACATCAAGCTTCGAAAGATGTAGATAGCATATTCAATCCAGGCAGGGGGTTGAAATAATGAAAATGGGACAACTAGAGGGGACGAAAGAGGAAATAAAGGGTTTCTTTGAGGACCATGGATTAAAAGTAAGTGATTACTTTCAACCAGTCGAAACAAATTTCCACTATTTATGGATAGTGCTCCCAGGTATTTTATTGGTAATCTTCCTAGGAGGACTATCATTGTTAGATTCAGCCAGTGACAGTCAAAAAAAATTCATATATTTACTAAGCTGCCTTTCTTCAATCTGGATGGCAACTACGATTCAGTTAAGATTTAAAAATGCTTGGGCAACTGGTTTTTTGGCTGCGACTCTTATCGTACTAACTTCAGTCGCATATGGTGTGATCACTCCCAAAGATGTTATAGATGAAGTGAAAGCCCTAAAAAAGCAAGAGTGATGTATTTAAGGGTCAACACTGACCCTTTTCACTGCGGACATGAAAATTAAAGGCTATTTCCCTCCATTTGTAAGCTCAAACTCCTTGAATCTGACAACCTCCTCACCCAGCCACTCATTGACCTGAGCCAACCGAGCCTGCAGCGGCTCCAGCTCGTTCACCGCCCAGACCTGGGCAGCCTCTTTCAACGACCCGAAACCGCCCGCGTTCTGCGGCACGATGCCCATCAACTGTGGCGGAATGCGCAAGGCCGCGAGCAGGTCGTCGCGGCTGATGTTCTTGATCGAGCTGAATTCGTCCTTGGCCGCCACCTCGCTGACCGGAATCAGCTGGATACCGTCCTTCTTGCCGGCCGGCGCGTAGACGAACAGGTTGCGAAAGTTGCCCGGCCCCTTCGAGCTCTTCAACGCGGTGCGCAGCGAATCGATGTCCTCGTCCTTCTGCGCCGCGTCGGTCATGTACAGGATGAAACCGGCATGGCTGCCGTTGTTGTAGTACTTGCGCCGGAACAGGGTGGCGCTCTCGTTCAGCAGCGCGCTTTGCAGCGCCGCCAGCCACTCCGGCAGCCCGTAGATCTCCTGGTTGATATCGGCCTCGCGCAGGTGGCAGATCGATCCTGTTTCGAATTTGTGCTCGTCTTTCCAGCCGCGCACCATGTAATAGGTCACCAGGTCTTCACCGCGGCGCATGTACTTCGCCAGCGGCGGTACCAGGCCCAGGGTGTTGCGCAGCATGTTGTTGCGCTTCTCCAGGTAGCAGTTGCCACTCCAGAGCCAGTCAAGGGAGAACTGTTCGAAGGCCTGGCGGCTGAACAGCTTGTGGGGGATGAAGGTCCGGGCGAGCATGTTGCGCTTGAATGTCAGCCCGGATTGCAGGTAGACGCTGGCCCGGGTGGTCTTGGCCAGGCCGTCCATCGACATGGGCGTTTCGTACCAGCGGCCGTTAAACCAGCACTCCAGGTAGTCGAGGATCTCGCGGCCATCCAGGACCGGGGTCGGGTCACCGAAGGTGAACGCCTCGACCGGGCCGGCTTGAGCCTGCAGGAGTTCCCCCTCCACCGCCGGAGTGTGGGCCGGTACCAGGTTCTTTCCGCGCGTGCGTCTGCTCATCAGTAGGACTCCATAAATCCGGTGTTCGCCGTGGTCTGCCCTTCGAGGGGCTCGTTGTGCAGGGCGTGAAAAGTCGCCCAGGCCAGGTCGGCGTGGCCGGTTTCTTCGTTGCGCCCGGCCGTGTAGGTGATTTGCCGCCCCGAGGCGGTGATTGTTTTGCGGATGGCCATCAGGGACTGGGCCAGGTCGGTCCAGCCCGCGTCGAACTCCAAGCGGCCGTTCTTGATCACGTCGTAGGCCTTGAGCACCAGGCGGGTTTTCACTTCTGGCGAGTAGCTGAACAGCGTCACGTTCGGGAAGAACGCGCGCACAAGCTGCGCCACGCCGGTGCCCAGACCCGTGGTATCGATACCGATGTAGGTCACCCAATAGCGCTGCGTGACCTGGCGGATAAACTCGGCCTGGGCAGCGAAGTCCATGCCGCGGAACTGATGTTTTTCGAGCACTCGAAACTTGCCGCCGGGCACCATGGGCGGTGCAATCACCACCAAGCCGGCGCTGTCGCCCGTTTCCGCAGGGTCATACCCCACCCAGACCTGGCGGTCGCCGAACGGCCGCGGGGCGAAGGGCTTGTAGTCCGATGCCCACAGGTCCCAGCTGTCGACCATGCAGGGTTGCAGCATCGCCAGCGGGAAAATGCTCGCCCCGTCGTCGATGAACTGGCACATCAGCAGGTTCTGGAAGGACTCGGCGTCATACTCAAGCCGCAGCTCGTCCAGATCGAACAGATCACAACCGCGGCCCTCGGCGTCGAGGATCGTAACGATCTGCCGCCAGATCCGGTCCTCGCACAACCGGCCCTGCTGCAGGGCATCGTGGGACACGTCGAGCTTGATCCGCTGCGCCGCCGGCTTGCCCTTGTTGAAGCGCTCGCCAGTCCAGAACGTGTAGGCCTCATGGGCCATGCTTGAGGGCGTCGAGAAGTAGGTTCGGCGGTACTGTTTCTGCATCGCCATGCCGCTAGCGACCTTGTTCAGCTCCTTGAACTTGAAGGTCCAGAAGAACTCGTCGAAGTAGAAATTGCCGTGGTAGCCCTGGGCCGTCCGGGCGTTGGTGCCCAGGAAGTGCAGCTCGGCGCCGTTGCCGAGAATGATCGGATCGCCGGTCAGCTCGATACCGACCGTCTCACGGGCGAAGGCCTGAATGTAGGCCTTGAAGATGTGGGCTTGGTTCTTCGAAGCCGACAGGAAGATCTGGTTGCGCCCGGTCGTCAGCGCATCGATCAGAGCCTCCCGGGCGAAGTAGAACGTGGCGCCGATCTGGCGGGACTTGAGAATGGCCCGGGTACGCTGGTTGCCCGCCTTGTACCAGTCCAGCTGGTAGCCGAAACAGCCATCGATGAACGCCTCGATCAGTTTTTCGATGTGTTCTTCATCGAACACGTTGCGCTTGGGCGCCTTCTTCGGCCCCTCGTTGCGCTTGGCCAGGTTCGGGTTCAGCCCGGTTTCAGTACCGCCCTCCGTAAAGCGCCGGATGCGCGCCTGGCGCTCCAGCTGCCGGTGCAACAGGTCAATTTCCTTGTAGTCCGCTCCTGACTTCGGGTCCTTGAGGATCAACTGCACCAGGCGCGCTTCGGTGGCCGCTTCGATGCGCTCCAGCGGCGTGGCCCGGTCCCATTCGTCCCGGGTTTTCCAGCTGTGCAGGGTCTTTTCCTTCTCCCCGATCAGCTCGGCGATCTCGCACACGCGATAGCCCTGCCAATACAGGTGTTTGGCGTGGCGGCGGTGATCGGTAGGCAAATCGACGATGGCATTCATGGCGCAGATGCTGCCGCCCGCGCGCGAATGCCGCCTGCCCTGCCCCTTGTAAACCTCAGAGCTACAACAGCGGCTCGTTGCCCGCAAAGGCCGCGCTCAACAACATGCCCTCAACGCAAGGCACCACCGCCACCGCATCGAGGATTCAGGCATGGCCGGCAAAACCGACACTCCAGCCAAGAAACACCGCTCCAAGTTTTTCCGAGTCGCCGTTGAAGGCGCCACCACCGACGGCCGCCAGATCGAACGGCAATGGCTGGTCGATGCTGCCGATACCTACAGCCTGAACACCTACGGCGCCCGGGTCTGGATCGAGCACATGCGTAGCCTGCTGCCGGACAGCCCGTTCCGCGCCTACGGCGATGTGGTCGCGTTGAAGACCGAAGAAGTCGAGATTGCCGGCGCCAAGAAGCTCGCCCTGTTCGCCCAGATCGAACCCACTGCCGACCTGGTGAACATGAACAAGGCCCGGCAGAAGCTCTACACCAGCATCGAGATCCGCCCGAAGTTTGCCGACACCGGTCGCGCCTACCTGGACGGCATCGCAGTGACCGATACCCCGGCCAGCCTGGGTACCGAAATGCTGACGTTCAGCGCCCAACACCCGGACAAAAACCCGCTGGCGGCCCGCAAACGCGATGCCAGTAACCTGTTTTCCGAGGCCATCGAGGTGGCCTTCGAATTCGAGGAAGTCGAGGACGAAAGCGGCAAGGTCGCAGGCCTGTTCAGCCGCGTGCTCGACCTC
>NZ_NEIQ01000035.1:0-15027 GCF_002112765.1 Pseudomonas sp. B6(2017)
GCGAACTCGGTGGATCGCGCGGAAATCGTGATGCTGGTGCTGGAGTCGCTGTCTTTGAGCATTCCTCGGGTGGAGCTGTTCGGCCCGGGCAATATCGGCGAACTGGCGGACCTGATCCACACCCGGCTCGGGACGCGGGCGGTGTAGCGCGGATGGACCGGGCAGGGCGCGCCAGGTCTGGCGCGCCGCCAGGGGCAATGCACAACGGAGGTGCCAATGAAGGTGTTCATCTTTCCCGGCCAGGGTTCGCAGCAGCGCGGCATGGGTGGCCAGCTGTTCGATGAGTTCCCCCAGCTGACCGAAGCGGCCAGCGACATACTCGGTTATTCGATCAAGGCCCTGTGCCTCGATGACCCGGATGGCCTGCTGGACCAGACCCGCTACACCCAGCCGGCGATCTATGTGGTCAACGCCCTGGCCTATTTCCAGCGGCTGCGCGATGGCGCCCAGGCGGATGGTTTCGCCGGCCACAGCCTGGGTGAATTCAACGCCCTGCTGGCCGCGCAGTGCTTCGATTTCGCAGAGGGCTTGCGCCTGGTCCAGCGCCGCGCCGAGCTGATGAGCCAGGTCAGTGGCGGGGACGGGGGCATGGCCGCGATCATGAACCTGCGGCGCCACGCGCTGGTGGAGCTTTTGCAGGCGCAACAGGCCGATGGTGTCGACCTGGCGATTCACAACGCCCCTTTGCAGAGCGTGATCGCCGGGCCCAAGGCCGAACTGGCGCGCTTGGAAAGCGCGGTCGAGGCAGCGGGCGGCATGCTGTATCCGCTCAATACCAGTGGCGCCTTCCACTCGCGCTACATGCAGCCGATCGCCGATGTATTTCGCGCGTATCTCCAAGGCCTGGAACTGGCGCCGCCGAACAAGCCGGTCATCGCCAACGTTTCGGCCCAGCCGTATAGCCAGGAAGCGATCGCCGACAACCTGGTCCGGCAACTGACCCATCCAGTGCAATGGTGCGAGAGCATCCAATACCTGCTGGCCCTGGGCGAGGTGCAATTCGAAGAGGTCGGCCATGGCGAGGTGTTGACCAAGCTGGTGGAGAAGATCCGCGCTGGCAGCCGCCCGCCTGCGCCTGGCGTTGCGGTTTCGCCGGGGGGCGCAGCGCCTGGGCCTCGAGAAGCGGCGCTGCACAGCGCCATCGAGCAGGTCGCCCAGTGGAATGCCCGGCATCCCGCCGGCACTCGGGTGCGCTCGCTACGGGTCGATGGCGACCAGCTGACCCGCAGCACCGCCTTGGTGTTGCTGGGCCACCGGGCGGCGGTCTACCTGCAAGGCCACAACGGCTACTTCGCCCTCGACGAGATCCAGGCGTTGTAGCCATCCATGCAGCCATGGGCCGGCCCGTTGCCTTCGCCCGAATCGACAATCCTGGTGCCAACATGCTTGCCACTCGACCACTACCCGTTGCGATCACCGGTGTCGGTATCGTTTCCGCCATTGGCCAGGGCCGGGAGGCCTTTACCCGCGCATTGCTGGCCGGCGACGCCGCTTTCGACGTGCTGCAACGCCCCGGGCGCCAGGGGCAAAGCCGTTTTCTGGGCGCCGAACTCGGCCCCTTGCAACTGCCGCCGGAGCGTTCGCCACGGCTGTTCCGGCAGTTGTCGCTGACTGCCGAGGCAGCCCTGGTGGCCTTGCATGAAGCCTGGCAGGACGCCCGCCTGGAGGACGTGGACCCGCAGCGCATCGGCCTGGTCGTCGGCGGCTGCAACCTGCAGCAACGTGAACTGGCCCAGCTCCATGAACGCTATACCGGGCGCGAGGCCTTCGTGCGGCCGGGTCATGGCGTCGAGTTCATGGACAGCGACCTGTGCGGGTTGTGTACCCAGCAGTTCGGCATCCAGGGCATGGCCTGCACCGTGGGCGGCGCCTCGGCCAGCGGCCAGGTCGCGGTGATCCAGGCGCTACAGGCGGTGCAGTCGGGGCAGGTGGATGTGGCGATCGCGCTGGGCGCCCTGATGGATCTGTCGCATTGGGAGTGCCAGGCGTTGCGTTCGTTGGGGGCCATGGGCTCCGAGCGCTATGCCGATGCGCCGATGCAGGCGGCCCGGCCGTTCGACCGCGACCGCGATGGTTTCATCTATGGCGAGTGTTGCGGCGCGGTGGTGGTGGAGCGCATGGCCGACCCCACGCGCAGTACCGTCCGGCCCTATGCGGAGTTGTCCGGCTGGGGCTGGACCATGGATGCCAACCGCAATCCCGACCCATCGCGCGAGGGCGAGATGCGCGCCATCGCCCAGGCTTTGGAGCGCGCGGGCCTGGCCCCGGGGCAGATCGACTATGTAAACCCCCACGGGACCGGCTCGCCCCTGGGCGATGTGGTGGAGCTGGCTGCCCTGCGCGACAGCGGCCTGGGCCACGTGCGCCTCAACACCAGCAAGTCGCTGCTCGGCCATGGGCTCACCGCCGCCGGCACCGTGGAGGTAATCGCCACGCTGGTGCAGATGCGCGAAGGGTACCTGCACCCGAGCCGCAACCTGGACACGCCGATCGACCCGTCCTTCGACTGGATCCGTGATGTGGCCAGGCCGCACCCGATAGAGCACGCCCTGACCCTGAGCATGGGTTTTGGCGGCATCAACACCGCGTTGTGCCTGACGCGTCATGAGCGATGAACAACCAAGGAGAAAGCCAATGTTATCCGTAGGAATCGAAGCGATGAACGTATTCGGCGGTCGGGCCTGCCTGGACGTTGCCGAACTGGCCGCGCACCGCCAGCTGGATACGGCGCGCTTCAATAATCTGCTGATGAAGGAAAAGACCGTCGCGCTGCTGGACGAGGACCCGGTGACCTATGCGGTGAACGCAGCACGCCCTTTGGTGGAGGCGTTGTCGGCCGAGGAGAAGGCCCGGATCGAGTTGCTGATCACTTGTTCGGAGTCGGGGATCGATTTCGGCAAGTCGCTGAGCACCTACGTCCATCACCACCTGGGACTGAACCGCAACTGCCGGTTGTTCGAGCTCAAGCAGGCCTGCTATTCGGGCACCGCGGGCTTGCAGATGGCGGTGAACTTCATCCTCGCCCAGGTCTCGCCGGGGGCCAAGGCGCTGGTGATCTCCACCGACCTGGCCCGGCACATGACCACCGGCGGCAGCGCACTCACCGAGGACTGGTCGTTCGCCGAGCCCAGCACCGGCGCCGGCGCCGTGGCGATGCTGGTCAGCGACCAGCCGCGGGTCTTCGACATCGACGTCGGCGCCAACGGCTACTACGGCTATGAAGTGATGGACACCTGCCGGCCAACCCCGGATACCGAGGCCGGCGACTCCGACCTGTCGTTGCTGTCCTACCTGGACTGCTGCGAGAACGCATTCCTGGAGTACCAGAAGCGCGTCGGCGACGTCGACTATGTCGGCTCGTTTCGCTACCTGGCGTTCCATACGCCCTTCGGTGGGATGATCAAGGGCGCGCATCGCACCATGATGCGCAAGCAGGTCCGGGCCGCGCCGGCGGACATCGAGGCCGATTTCCAGCGCCGGGTGACGCCGGGGCTCAGCTATTGCCAGCGGGTCGGCAACATCATGGGCGGCACCGTGCTGCTATCGCTGGCCAGCACCATCGCCAATGGCCGCTTCGAATCGCCTGGGCGCATCGGTTGCTTCTCCTATGGCTCGGGCTGCTGTTCGGAGTTCTACAGCGGCGTAGTGCGCCACCAAGGTCAGGTGCAACTGCGGGCCCAGGAGATCGAACGCCAGCTCGATAACCGTTACCGGCTGTCGATGAGCGAGTACGAAGGGCTGTTGCAGAGCAACACGCAGGTGCGCTTTGGCACCCGCAACGTGCGGATCGACGACGCTTGCAGCGTACGTCCGCAGTTGCCGCGTGCGGATCGACCACAGCTGGTTCTGCGGGAAATCAAGGAATTCCACCGCGAGTACGAATGGGTCCAGTAAGGACCTGGGCCCATGGGTGGGCCGCGAACAATGGATGGTTTGCCAGACAACTGAAGGAGTCGATCCATGGACCCACGATCGCCGCAGGACGAAACCACCGCCACGCCTGGCGCCAGCGAACAGCTCGCCAGGCCATCGCCCCAGGCCTGCCCAGAGCACGCAGCCATCGCCATCGTCGGCATGTCCGGCCGCTACCCCGGGGCCGACTCGCTGGAGGCCTACTGGCGCAACCTGGTGGACGGCCGCGACTGCGTGGGCGAGATTCCAGCCACGCGCTGGGACGTCGATGCCTATTTCGACCCGGCCATACCTTCGCCGGGCAAGGCCTACAGCAAGTGGCTGGGCAGCCTGGAGGCCATCGAATGCTTCGATCCGCTGTTCTTCAATATCGCCCCCAGCGAGGCGCAACGGATGGATCCGCAGCAGCGCCTGTTCCTGGAAGAGGGCTACCGGGCTTTCGAGGATGCCGGGCGAGCGCCGCGGGAACTGAGCGAGTCGCGTTGCGGCGTGTACCTGGGCATCAGCGGCAGCGAGTACGGCAGCCTGGTCCAGCAGCGCCTGGGCCTGGTGGACATGATCGGCAGCAGCCCGGCGATCGCCGCGGCCCGCATCGCCTACTTCCTCAACCTCAAGGGACCGGCGATTCCGGTGGATACCGCCTGTTCGTCGTCGCTGGTGGCCATGCACCTGGCCTGCCAGGCCTTGCGCAACGGCGAAGTGGACCTGGCGCTGGCTGGCGCAGTGGCGTTGTACCTGACGCCGGAGCTGTACGTCTGCATGTGCGCGGCCGGAGTCCTTTCACCCAGGGGCAAATGCCGGACCCTGGATAACCAGGCCGACGGCTTCGTGCCAGGGGAGGGGGTGGGCGCGCTGGTACTCAAGCGGCTCGCGGATGCCGAGCGCGACGGCGATCCGATCCACGGGCTGATCATCGGCTCCGGGATCAACCAGGACGGCCGGAGCAATGGCTTGACCGCGCCCAACCAGGACAGCCAGGCCGCGCTGTTGCGCGAAGTCTACCAGCGCCACGGCATCGATCCGGCCAGCATTGGCTACGTGGAAATGCACGGCACGGGTACCAAGCTGGGCGACCCGATCGAACTCAATGCCCTGTCCACGGTATTTCGCGAGGGCACCAGTGCGCTGGGTTTCTGCGGGCTGGGCTCGGTCAAGAGCAACATCGGCCACACTTCGGCCGCCGCTGGTGTGGCCGGTGTGCACAAGGTGCTGTTGCAGATGCGCCATCGGCAACTGGTACCGACCCTCAACTACAGCAACCCCAACGAGCATTTCGACCTCAAGCTGGAACAGTCGCCGTTCTTCGTCTGTACCTCGGGCCAACCCTGGGCGCCTAGCAGCGGGGCGCCATTGCGCGCGGCGGTCAGCTCGTTCGGCATCAGCGGCACCAATGCCCACCTGGTGCTCGAGGAGTATCGCCGGCCACAGGCCCGTCGCCCCAGCGTGGAACTGGATGAGCAGCACCCGCTGCTGATCGTGCTGTCGGCCAAACGCCCCGCGCAGCTCAAGAGCTGCGCCGCACGGCTCAAGGCGTTCCTCGAGAACACTACGGATGTGGACTGGCCGGCCCTGGCCCATACGCTCCAGGTGGGGCGGGCGCCCCTGGAGCAACGCCTGGCCTTTGTCGCCACCGCGCCTGGGCAGGTCATCGCGACACTGGCAGCTTTCATCGAAGGTCAGCCGCTCGAACAGGCAGTGGTGGGCGATGTTCGCAAGTCTCTTGCGCGCACGGGGAATGTCGACCCGGCCAAGGCTTTGGCTGGGACCGACGGGCTGGACTTGCTGGAGCTGGGCAGGGAGTGGGTCGAAGGCACGCAGATCGACTGGCGGTCGCTCTACGCCGAGCAGCCCGGGGATCGTATTGCCCTGCCGACCTATCCGTTCGCCCGGGAGCGCTACTGGATCGAGCAGCCCCCGGATGAGCGCGACGAGCCCGGGCCGCTGCCTGCAGCGTTGCAGAGCTCGTTGCAGCCCCTGTTCCAGTACAGCGGCTCGCTGGCAGGTGAACAGCGTTTCTCCACGACCCTGACGGGCGACGAGTTCTTCTTGCGCGATCACCAGGTCGCGGGGCAGCCGTTGGTGCCCGCGGCGATGCAGTTGGAATGGGCACGCGCGGCCATGGCCCAGGTCCATGGCTTGCCGGCCGAGCATCCCGTGCTGCTTGAGGAAATCGCTTGGCTGCGCCCCCTGGCGCTCCGCTCACCGCTGCAAGTACATGTTGGCCTGCAGGAGCAGGGCGAAGGCACTGTTGCCTATCGGATCTTCAGCGCTGGCCAGGACGAGCCATTGGTGTACAGCCAGGGCCGGGCGCGGCTGGACAGCAGCCCTGAGCAACCTCGGATCGACCTCCAACAACTGCGTGCGAGGTGTGGCCGCCAGCTAGACGGTGCCGCCTGCTATGGGCGCTTCGCCCGGCTTGGCTTGGACTATGGCCCGAGCTTCCAAGTGCTGCAGGGCCTGGAGCTGGGTGACGACCTGGTGCTTGCGCGATTGCGCGGCGCTAGTACGCCCCCTGGAGTCGGCTTGCCCGCACCGCTGATCGATGGCGCGCTGCAGGCCAGCCTGGGCCTGGCCGCGCAAGACGCCCTGGCATTGCCCTTTGCGCTACAGCGGCTCGAGCAGTGGCAAGTGCTGCCGCATGAGGTATGGGCGATCTTGCGACCCGCTACGAACGACCGGGGCAAACAACGCGGGATCGATATCGATCTGGCAGACAGCGAGGGACGAGTCATGGTGCGATTGAACGGATTCAGCAGCCGGGCGCCGGCGGATAAATCGCCGCTGGCAGCGACGGGCACCGACCCGCTCCAGGAACTGAGCCTGATGCCGGCCTGGGAGCCAATCCTCGAGCAGCCGGACAATACGCTGAGCGATTCGCGGCCTGTGGGCCGGGTGGTGGAAATCTGCGACGAGGTGGAGCAACGCCAATTGACGGCCGACGGCCAGGGCGCATGGCAGTCCTGGCTCCAGCAGCAGGAGCCGTTCGAGCATCTGGTCTGGCACGTTCCGCCAGGCCAGCCCTGGGCCGCCAAGGCCGCCTTCCTGCTGATCAAGGCCCTGCTGGAGCTGGGGCACGGCGGGCGGCCGCTGGGCCTTTGCGTCGTCACCCGCCAGGCTCTGGGCCTAGGCCCGCAGGAACTGGGCGACCCCTTCCAGGCCAGTGTGCACGGGCTGATCGGTAGCCTGGCCAAGGAATACCCCAATTGGCGCCTGGACCTGGTGGACCTGGCGCCGCAAGACCCGATTCCCTGGCCGGCGCTGCTCGGCCGCACGCCAGGCGTGGCCGGAGAAACCCTGGCCTATCGCCAGGGCCGTGGCTATCGCCAACGCTTGCTGGCCTGCCAGCTCGCCGCACCGGCGCAACCGGCCTTCCGCCAGGCGGGGGTGTATGTGCTTCTCGGCGGCGCCGGTGGCATTGGCGTGGCGTTCAGCGAGTACCTGATCCGCCAGTACCAGGCCCAGGTGGTATGGCTGGGCCGGCGCGCCGAGGACCAGGAGATCGCCGATCAATGTGCACGCCTCGCGGCGCTGGGCCCGGCGCCCCTCTACCTGCAGGCCGACGGCCGCGACCGCGCCGCCCTGGAAGCGGCGCTGGGCGAAATCCGCGGGCGCTACGGCGTCGTGCATGGCGTGGTGCATGCCGCGCTGGTGCTGGCCGATCGCAGCCTGGCACAGATGGATGAACAGACCTTCGAGGCGGCGCTGGCGGCCAAGCAGGAAACGGCGCTGAACCTGGACGCGGTCTTCGGCAACGAACCCTTGGACCTGATGCTGCACTTCTCGTCGTTGCAAAGCTTCGCGCGGATGGCGGGGCAGGGAAACTACGCCGCTGGCTGTTGCTTCGTCGATGAATTTGCCCGCAATGCGCAACGTCCCTATCCGGTGAAGCTGGTGCACTGGGGCTACTGGGGTGGGGTCGGGGTGGTGGCAGCGCCCGACTACCGGGCGCGGATGACCCAGGCTGGAATCGGCTCGATCGAGGCCCCACAGGCCATGGCGTGGTTGGAAAGCTGGCTGAGCAGCCCGCTGGAGCGCCTCGGCCTGGCCAAGCTGGACCTGGCCAGGGTCGCCCCCGCCTGGGGCATCGCCAGCGATGCAGTGGCAGAACTCATGTCCGCAGTGCCTGCGGTGTCGCTGCCGGTACCGCCGGTACTTGCCCCGCCGGTCGCTGCGGCCAGTGCCTGGCAAGCGCTGGAGCAACGCCTGAGGCCGCTGCTGTACAGCCTGCTGCAAGAGCACGGCTGGTTGGCAAGCGAGCAGGGACTGGCCCCTCGATACCAGCCCTGGCGTGCAGCGGCGCTGCGCCTGGCCGGCCATCCCGAGGTGGATGCCGGCTGGGACCAGCAGTGGTCGCAGTGGCAGGCCTACTGCGAACAGGTACTGGCAGGAGCCGAGCCGCGCGGCCTGGAGACCCAGGTACGCCTGCTCGACCAGATGCTGCGGGCATTGCCGGCGATATTGCGTGGCGAACAGGAGGCGACCCAGGTGCTGTTCCCCGAGGGGCGTCTGGACTGGGTCGAAGCCCTGTATCGGGATCACCCGGTGTCGAACCACTTCAACGCCGTGCTGGGTGAGCGCCTGCAGGCCTATGTCGAGCAGCGCTTGAGGCTCGAGCCCCAGGCGCGCTTGCGGATCCTGGAGGTCGGCGCTGGGACCGGCGGGACCAGTGCCGGGCTCTTGGCGCGCTTGGCACCTTATGCCGGACAGATCGACGAGTACGCCTATACCGATGTGTCGCCGGCCTTCCTTGAGCATGCCCAACAGCACTACGCACCACGGGCAGGCTACCTGCGCACCGGCTTGCTGGATATCGAGCGGGACCCTTCGGGCCAGGGTTTCCAGGCCGGTGGCTACGATGTGGTAGTGGCGGCGAACGTGCTGCATGCGACCCGCGACATCACGCGGACCCTGGGGCAGGTCAAGAGCCTGCTCAAGGGCAACGGACTGCTGCTCTTGAACGAGGCCACCCAGGCACACCTGTTCGGGCACTTGACGTTCGGCCTGTTGCCCGGATGGTGGCTGGCCGAGGATCAAGAGCTGCGTATCCCGGGCACGCCGATGCTGACTCCCGCCAGTTGGCGCTGCGTGCTGCAAACACAAGGATTTCATGGCGTGGACATCCCGTGCGGCACGACCCGGGCCCTGAGCCAGGAAGTCATCCTGGCCATCAGCGACGGCGTTGTGCGCCATGCCGTCACGCCCATCGAGCCGCTTCCCGCCGCACCTGCCGGCCCCCCGACTGAAGCTCAAGGCGACCAGCCGCCTGCGACGCCGTGCGGCCTGGATGCTCAGGAACTGGTGACCCAGGTCGAAGCGGCGATCGCCCAGATGATTTCCGACTACCTGCAGATCGCCCGTGAAGAGCTGGACCGGAATACGCCCTTTGGCGAGTTCGGTTTCGATTCGATCGCTTCGACGGCGTTTACCCGGCTGCTCAATGAGCGTTATGGGCTGGACATGCGGCCCTCGGAGTTTTTCGAGACACCGACGATTGCCGCGCTGGCCAGCTACCTGGCGCAGGAGTACCGCGCCGAACTGCAACCGCTCTTTGCCCCGACCCAGGGGCCCCAAGGGCCCGAGGCGAGCGCGCCGAAGGCTGCCGTATCCAGGGTCGCCCCTATAGCCCAAGGTTCGCGTGGCGAGCCCGGCCCGACCAGAGCGGGCGCCGAGCCGATCGCCGTGATCGGCATGAGCGGGCGTTTCCCTGAGGCCGAGGACATCGACGCGCTGTGGCGCAACCTCGAGGCGGGCCGCGACTGCATCGGTGAGTTGCCCCAGGGGCGGTTTGGCGCCGGGCCAGAGCCCATCTTGCGCCACGCCGGAGTGCTGGAAGACCTGGATGGGTTCGATCCGGCCTTCTTCAATATTTCACGCCGCGAGGCCCAGGGCATGGACCCCCAGCACCGCTTGCTGATGATGCAGGTCTACAAGGTGATCGAGGATGCGGGGTATTCAGTGCAAAGCCTCTCGGGCAGCAATACCGCGCTGCTGGTGGGTACTTGCGCCACGGGTTATGCCCAGCTGCTGGCCCAGTCCGGCGAGGCCGTGACCGCGGCACTGGCAGTGGGCACCGCTGGATCGATGGGCCCCAATCGCATGAGCTACTGGCTGAACTGGCATGGGCCGAGCGAGCCCATCGAAACCGCCTGTTCGAGTTCCCTGGTGGCCGTGCATCGGGCCGTGACTTTGCTGCGTACTGGACAATGCGACCAGGCGGTGGTGGGGGGCGTCAATACCCTGCTTTCAGCAGAGGCCCATGAGAGCTTCATGCATGCCGGGGTGCTGAGCGGGGATGGTCGGTGCCGGGCGTTTTCGGCCCAGGCTGGCGGTTATGTCCGGGGTGAAGGAGTGGCGATGCTGATGCTCAAGCCACTGTCCGCGGCCGAGCGTGACGGCGACCAGATCCATGGCTTGATCCTCGGTAGCGCGCAGAATCACGGCGGCCAGGCCAACTCGCTGACCGCTCCCAATCCGCAGGCCCAGGCCAAGGTGATCGAAACGGCTCTGCGTGAAGCAGGGGTGGACCTGGCTAGCATCGGTTACATCGAGGCCCATGGCACCGGCACCGAGCTTGGCGACCCGATCGAGATCAAGGGCCTGAAGCAGGCGTTCCATACGCTGGCAGGCAAAGATGCGTTGGCCGAGCACAGCGTCGGCCTGGGAACCATCAAGAGCAACATCGGCCACCTGGAACTGGCGGCCGGAGTGGCGGGGCTGGTCAAGGTGCTATTGCAGATGCGCCATGGGTGCCTGGTCCAGAGCCTGCACAGCCAGCCGCTGAACCCGCAGATCGAACTCGCGGGCAGTCCGTTCTATGTGGTGGATGCCAAGCGGCCCTGGCCGGCGCTCGCCGATGGCCGGGGCGGCGTGCTGCCCAGGCGCGCCGGGGTCAGCTCGTTCGGCTTTGGCGGGGTGAATGCCCATGTGGTGCTGGAGGAATATCGGCCGCAGTCACGTCCGGCCCAACAAGCCAAACCGGTGCTGGTGCTGCTCTCGGCCCGGGACGCCACGGGACTCAAGGCGCGGGTCGAGCAACTGCTGGCCTTTCTGGAGCACCGCGAAGCGGACCTGCAATCCCTGGCGTATACCCTGCAGGTAGGGCGCGAGGCAATGAAGGTGCGCCTGGCTTGCGTGGTGGATTGCATCGATGGCCTGCGCAGCCGGCTGCGGGCTTACCTGGGCGAAGAGGGTGGGCAGGGCGAGATCTTCCATGGCGATATCAAGCGCGACCCGGGCCTGCAAATGATCTTCCAGGCGGACGAGGACCTGCAGGAAACCGCCAGCAGGTTGATCGCCCAGGGCAAGCTGGGGCGACTGGCGCAGTGGTGGGTATTGGGCCTGGAGATCGACTGGACGCGCCTGTATGGCCAGCAGCGGCCGCGGCGGATCAGCTTGCCGACCTATCCCTTCGCCCTGGAGCGATGCTGGATGCAAGCATCCTCCAAGCCAGACGCCAGCCAGCCGCACCGCAAGCCTGCGCCGATGGCGTCGCTGCCCGGCAAGCCTCGGGGCCTGCGCCTGCGGGCGACGGAAGAACGCACCGAGCTACGGGCCGTCGCTTCCCAGGGCGGGGCGTCGAGCGGGCCTTCCATGGCGCAGATTGCCGTGGCGCAGGCTCCCAGGAGCACACCCGATATCGACACCGTAGCGGATCTCCCTCAACAGAACGCTGGGCTGGATGAGTTGGAGCAGGCTCTCAAGGAAAGCCTGGCGGCGGCGCTGCGGATTGACGTCAACGAAATCGACCCTGACGAGATGCTCTCTGAACATGGTCTTGACTCGATCATCGCCGTGGAGTGGATTCGTGAACTCAATCGGCTGTATTCGATCTCGATCAATACCAGCCAGGTGTATGAATTCCCGACGATTCGCCAGATGGCCAAGTTGGTGCAACAAGCCAGGGAACGCCCGAGGGCGGTTGCCTTGAATACCGCAGCCGATGGGCACGATTCCGGCCAGTCTTTGGGCGCGACGCAGATGGAGCGCGCGGTGACGATCGCTATCCAGCCGCAGGTCGCCGGGCCGGCCTCGGCCTCCTTGCAGGACCAGGTCGACCAGGCGCTGGAGCAGGAACTGACGACAAGCCTTGCCCAGTCCTTGCGTATCGACAGCCAGGAAATAGATCCCGAGGAAATGCTCGCCGAGCATGGACTGGATTCGATCATCGCCGTGGAGTGGATCCGCGAGATAAACCAGCGTTACTCGATCTCGCTCAACACCAGCCAGGTCTACGAACATCCGACCATCAGACAGCTGGCGGCCCTGGTCGGCCAACTACGAAGCACCGAGTCGCCCGTTGTCCCGGGTACGCCGCAGCCGGTGGCAAGCGCGCCCCAGCGAGCAGCGAGGCCGTCTGAGCCATCGCCCGATCCGGCTCTGGTATCGGCTGCGACGGCATCACCCGCGGGCCACCAGCTTGAATCGCCATCGCGGGTATTGGCGAACCAGCTTCGACTGGACACTTTGATCAGCTCGGACATCCTGCGCGCGGCAGCGAAACTTGCGCAATCCACCGATCTACCACCCAGCCAAGTCCTGTTGACCGGGGCCAGTGGGTTTGTCGGGCGCTTCCTTGCCCTGGATCTGGCGCAAGGCTTGGCGCCACGCGCGGGAACCCTGTATTGCCTGGTGCGGGCGACTTCGGATGCGGCGGCGCGGCAGCGCCTGGTCGAGAGCCTGGCGGCATCTGCCGAACTTCAGCAACGCCTGGTCGCACTGGAGCGGTCCGGGCGCCTGGTGGTCCTGGCGGGCGACCTGACCAAGCCGCGCCTGGGCCTGGCGCAACCGACCTGGGACATGCTGGTGCACAAGGTCGAGGCCATCGTGCACAACGGTGCCCTGGTCAATCACATGCTGGCCTACAACCAGTTGCACGGGACCAATGTCCACGGCACTGCCGAGGTGATACGCCTGGCGCTTTCAGGACAGAAGAAGGCCATCAACTTCATCTCGAGCATCGCCGTGGGCAGTGCGGTGCACCGGAACGAGCCGATCCACGAGAGTGAGAAGGCCCTGGACCTGTATGACCACTGCCTTGGAGCAGGGCGCTACGCCGCCGGTTATGCGGCCAGCAAGTGGGCCGGGGAGGTACTCTTGCAGGAGGCATGGGAGAAGTGGGCGATACCGGTCAAGGTGTTCCGTTGCGGCATGCTGTTGCCCCACAGTACCCAGCCTGGGTTCGTCAATTTCGCCGATATCTTCTCGCGCTTTCTGGTCAGCCTGGTGCAAACCGCTATTGCTCCGCCGTCTTTCCATCTAGACAGCTCCCGCTCCATGACCCCGATATTTCGCGGGTTGCCGGTGGATGCGGCCGCACGTTCGATTGCCCAGATCAGCCTGGGCGTGGAAGCCGGGTACTCCATCTACCACGTCCAGAGCAACGGGCCCGATGCCCCCAGCCTGGACTTGCTGGTGGAGTGGATACGGGAGCTGGGTTATCCGCTCGAGAAGCTGGGAAGCTCCGAAGCCTGGAGCCAGGAGTTCGTGGCCCGCCTGCAAGCGCTGGACGCCCGGCCAAGATCCTACAGCCTTTATTCATCGGTCTATCAACTGGACGAGTTACAGGAGGTATTGAACCAGCCCGAGTTCGACAGCCACAGGTTTGCCGAACGCACCCGCTCACACATCGACGGTCCGGTGGCCCAGGACTGGCTGGCGCCGATCGATCGGAAGTTCATTTCGGGCTACCTGACGGAACTGGCCAATGCCGGGTTGATCTAGGAACTGACTTTGATCGAGGACATGGATATGGGAAGTGCTCCTGACCCAATGAGACGGATGGTTCAGACCACGGCAAGCGAATGGCGCCAGGGCGGGCAGGACCTGGGCAGTGCGCTGTTCCGCCGGCGCTACGGCTTGAAGTACGCCTATGTCGCCGGAGCCATGTATCGCGGCACCGCGGCACCGCAGCTGGTGATTCGCCTGGGCCGGGCCGGCCTGCTCGGCTACCTGGGGACCGGTGGCTTGAGCCTGGCGCAGATCGAACAGGCGATCGGCACGCTGCAAGCCGCGCTGCCGGCGGGCGAGCCCTACGGGCTGAACCTGCTGGCGGAGTACGACGATCCTCGTCATGAGCGAGCGACGGTGGAGATGTACCTGGCCCGCGGCATTCGCAATATCGAGGCGGCGGCCTTCATCGAGATCACATTGCCGCTGGTGCTGTTCCGGCTGCGCGGACTTGCGCGCGACGCCGACGGCACGCTGGTGTGCAGGCACCGGGTGCTGGCCAAGGTCTCGCGGCTCGAGGTGGCCGAAGCCTTCATGAGCCCGGCGCCGGAGCCGCTGGTGGAGGCGCTGCGCAGGGCCGGGGATATCACCCAGGAGCAGGCCGAACTGGCTCGGCAGGTACCCATGAGCCATGACATCTGCGTCGAAGCCGATTCCGGCGGGCATACCGATGGCGGTATCCCGACCATCGTGCTGCCGGCAATGTTGCAGTTGCGCGACGCATTGCAAGCCCGGGCGGGGTATGCCGAGCCCATCTGCCTCGGCCTGGCTGGGGGCATCGGCACTCCCGCAGCCGCGGCGGCGGCCTTCGCGATGGGGGCCGACTTCATCCTGACCGGGTCGATCAACCAGTGTACGGTCGAGTCGGGCGCCACGGACCTGGTCAAGACCATGCTGCAGGACGTGAGCATCCACGACATGGCCTATGCCCCGGCGGGGGACCTGTTCGAGCGG
Organism: Pseudomonas sp. B6(2017); assembly: GCF_002112765.1. Taxonomy (NCBI): domain Bacteria; kingdom Pseudomonadati; phylum Pseudomonadota; class Gammaproteobacteria; order Pseudomonadales; family Pseudomonadaceae; genus Pseudomonas; species Pseudomonas sp. B6(2017). The sequence goes on from NZ_NEIQ01000035.1 coordinate 14,593, forward strand.
GGGAGCAGGGTGCAGGTACTCAAGCGAGGGGTGTTGTTCCCCATGCGGGCCAACCGCCTGTATGCGCTCTACTGTCATTACGAGAGCCTCGAGGCGATACCGCAGAACATTCGCGGCGTGCTGGAGCGGCTGTTCTTCAAGCGCACGCTGGAGCAGGTCTGGCAAGAGTGCGAGCACTATCTGCTGGCCCAGGGCCGCGAAGCAGACCTGGCCCTGGCCCGAAGCAACCCCAAGGTGCGCATGGCCCGGGTGTTTCGCTGGTACTTCGCCTACTCGACCAAGCTGGCTTTCAGCGGCGAAAGCGTGGACCAGGCCAACTACCAGGTACAGACCGGCCCGGCGCTCGGCGCCTTCAACCAGTGGGTCAAGGGCACGCCCCTGGAATCCTGGCAGCGGCGGCATGTGGACGAGATCGCCACGAGCTTGATGGAGGCC
>NZ_NEIQ01000036.1:0-14881 GCF_002112765.1 Pseudomonas sp. B6(2017)
CGACCGTTGGGACAGCAAATGGCCCGAGGCGGCCAAGCGCTCGGCGATTCGCTCGTCGCACTACATCCATTCGCGCAAGGGCACCATCGGCGCCCTGCGGCGGGTGGTGGAGCCCTTGGGCTACCTGATCGAGGTCCTGGAGTGGTGGCAAACGGTGCCAGAAGGCGTTCCGGGCACCTTCGCTATCAAGATCGGCGTACTCGAAACCGGCATCACAGAGGAGATGTACCAGGAGCTCACCTGGCTTGTGGATGACGCCCGGCCCGTCACTCGACACCTGACCGGAATGGCCATCAGCCTGGAGACCACCGGGGGATTCAACATCTTTGCCGGCTTTGCGGACGGGGACGAAATCGACGTGTATCCGCCCCTGCTGCGCGACATCGTCACCACCGGCGTCCTCGGCAATACCGGCCGCGAAGACTCAACCGACAGCGTCGACGTGTACCCGCCCACCTCGGGGGCCATTGCCCTGACTTGCTACATCGGCGCCCCTGGGCGTGAACATTCCATCGACTACCTGGACACCTACCCATGATCGACCCGAACAGTCAGTTTTTCGCAATTCTCACGGCGGCAGGTGAGGCCAAGCAGGCCAACGCCGATGCCCTGGGCATCCCCTGGAAGCTAACCGAGATGGGGGTGGGCGATGCCAACGGCACCGATCCAATCCCCGATCGGGCGCAAACCCGGCTGATCAACGAGCGCCGGCGCCGGCCGCTGAACAAGCTGTCGGTCGACCCGGCTAACCCGAACATCATCGTCGCCGAACAGATCATCCCGGCCGACGAGGGCGGCTGGTGGATTCGTGAGATTGGCCTGTATGACGCCGACGGCGCCCTGGTCGCAGTGGCGAACTGCGCCCCAAGTTACAAGCCGCTGATGTCCCAGGGTTCCGGCCGGACCCAGGTCGTGCGCATGAACTTCATCGTCTCCAGCGCGGCCAGCGTGGTGCTGAAAATCGATCCGGCCGTGGTGCTGGCCACCCGGCAATATGTCGATGACTCGATTGCTGATGCGGTTAATCGCCAGGATGCGAAAGCCTCGGTGCTGGTGGCGACCACGGGGCCAATCCAATTGGCCGGCACACCGACCATTGACGGGGTCCCGGTGCCGCTCGGCTCGCGGGTACTGGTGAAGGACCAGGCCCAGGGGAAAGACAACGGGATCTACCTCACGGCCGAGATCTGGAAGCGGGCCACCGATGCAGACAGCAGCACAAAGGTTACTCCGGGCCTGCTGGTGGCTGTCGAACAGGGCACCGCCAGCGCTGACACCCTGTGGCTGCTGGCCACGGATGGGCCGATTGTGTTGGGTACCACGCCGCTGGCGTTCAAGAGCGTGACCCAGGGCCTGGCGCCGATCAATTCGCCGGCGTTTACCGGGGGGCCGACTGCTCCGACTGCGGCGCAGTTTGATGCCAGTAAGACCCTGGCCACGACAGAGTTTGTGCAGCGAGCACTCGGAAATTTTGCCGGGCAATTCGGAGCCTCCACCAGTCAGACGCTGACGCTCGCCCAGGCCGGTTTACTTATCAATGCCAGCGGTACGGTCACACTCACGCTTCCAGCTGTCACCGCTCAAAACATCGGCGCGACGTATCAGATCAACAACGCCGGCAATGGTGTAGTGACTGTGCAGGCTGCGGCCGGACAGGCGCTCTACGGGGTGGGTAACTCAACACCAAGGACATTTGTTCTTGGATCGGGCGACACCGTGACGATCTCCTGTGTGGGCGCGGGGCAGTGGTATGGATGGGGGGGAATACAGCTTGGCTCATCGACGGCATTTGCGGCGTCCTTAGCATCTGTCGGTTATCAGAAGCTTCCCAGTGGCCTGATCGTTCAATGGGGCAACATACGAGTGGGTACAACCCCTACGACCTTTACCTACCCTATTGCTTTTCCAACCGCCGTTTTTAGCGTGCAGGTTTCGGCTTCGATTCCGCCGTCCATCGGCAGTACAACGCTTACCGGCGTACCGATAACAGCCCCGGCAAATGACGTGGGTGTGTATGTTTTTGCGGTTGGAAAGTAAGGAGGGAATCCATGTTTACATCTAAAACTACTCGCGGTTTTTACGACCCAACTATTCACCTTTCCATGCCCAAGGACGTAGTGAAGATTTCGGCTGAAAAATACGCCGAGCTGATGGCTGGCCAGCCGCAAGGCAAGGTCATTGACTGGGACAAAGACGGCTTCCCAGTGCTTACCGACCCACCGCCACCGAGCGCAGAGGACCTGGCGGGCGTTGAACGGGCATGGCGAGATCAGCAGTTGACTGAAACCGATGGCGTTGTAACTCGGCATCGCGACGAGCTGGAGGACGGCGCGGCCACAACCCTCACAGCCGAGCAGTACAGCCAGCTCCAAGCCTACCGCCGGGCTCTACGCGGCTGGCCCGAATCCGGCGAATTCCCGCTCAGCGAACACCGCCCACCGGCGCCCGTCTGGTTACCTGAGCACCTGTAACCCCCTCCCCTACAAGCCTGCGCGCTCGCTGATCCGGCGCGCGCGCGGCAGCCTGTGCACTGTCACTCCCAATCACTGCGCAGGCAAAACCCATGGCCGATTATCTACACGGCGTGCGGGTCCTCGAACTCAACGACGGCACCCGCCCCATTCGCACCATCCCCACCGCTGTTATCGGCCTGGTTTGCACTGCCGACGACGCCGACGCAACCACCTTCCCGCTCGACACCCCGGTCCTGTTGACCAACGTGCAGGCAGCCGTGGGCAAGGCCGGTACCAAGGGCACACTTCGCGCCTCGCTCCAGGCCATCGCCGACCAGACCAAGCCCTACACCATCGTGGTGCGGGTGAAAGAAGGCACCGATGAAGCCGCCACCAACAGCGCGCTGATCGGCACCACCACGGCCGAGGGCAAGTACACCGGCATGAAAGCCCTGCTCGCGGCCAAGGCCCGCGTCGGCATGGTGCCGCGCATCCTCGGCGTGCCAGGCCTCGACAGCCTGCCGGTGGCCACCGCCCTGGGCGCCATCGCCAAAGACCTACGCGGCTTCGCCTACGTCAGCGCCTGGAACTGCAAGACGAAAGAAGAAGTGGTCGCCTACCGCGAGAACTTCGGCGGTCGGGAAATGATGGTGATCTGGCCGGAGTTCCTGAACTTCGACACCGTGACGAGCAAGACCGTCAACGCCTCGGCCGTGGCCCGTGCACTGGGCCTGCGTGCGAAGATCGATCAGGAGACCGGCTGGCACAAGACCCTGTCCAACGTCCCAGTCAGCGGCGTGACGGGCATCAGCGCCGACGTGTTCTGGGACCTGCAGAACCCTGCTACCGATGCCAACTACCTCAACAGCAACGAGATCACCACGCTGATCAATGAGGGCGGCTTCCGCTTCTGGGGCAGTCGCACTTGCACCGACGATCCGCTGTTCGCGTTCGAGAACTACACCCGCACCGCGCAGATCCTGGCCGACACCATGGCCGCCGCGCACATGTGGGCCGTCGACAGGCCGCTCCACCCGTCCCTGGTGCGCGACATCATCGAAGGGGTCAACGCCAAGTTCCGGGAAATGGTCTCTCAGGGCTACCTGATCGGTGGCAGCTGCTGGTACCCGGACGACGCCAACGACAAGGACACCTTGAAGGCCGGCAAGCTGTTCCTCGACTACGACTACACGCCGGTGCCACCGCTGGAAGACCTGACCCTGCGGCAGCGGATCACTGACCGCTACCTCATGGACTTCGCCAGCAAGATCAACAGCTAACCAGGGGCTCCCGCACTAAGGGAGCCACCTCGTACCAGGACACCGGAGAACGCCGCCATGGCCCTGCCTCGCAAACTGAAAAACCTCAACCTGTTCAACGACGGCAACAGCTACCTGGGCGTGGCCCACTCGGTCACCCTGCCGCCCCTGGGCCGCAAGATGGAAGCCTACCGGGGCGGTGGCATGAACGGCCCGGTCAAGGCTGACCTGGGCTTCTCCGACGACGGCATCCAATTCGAATGGAAGACCGGCGGCCTGGATCTAATCGGCCTGCGCCAGTTCGGTTCGGTCAACGCGGCAGGGATCATGCTGCGCTTCTCCGGTGCCTTTCAGCAGGACGACACCGGCGACATCAGCTCGGTCGAGATCGTTGTCCGCGGCCGGCATGAGTCGATCGAGATGGGCGATGCCAAATCCGGCGAAGACACCGAGCACAGCATCAAGACCACCTGCAGCTACTACAAGCTGACCGTGGACAACGAGGAGATCATCGAGATCGACCTGCTCAACTTCATCGAGAAGGTCGCGGGCAAGGACATGCTAGACAAGCAGCGCACTGCCCTCGGCATCTGACCCCTTCGCCCGTCGCCGGGCGACTAACCCTGCAACCAGGAGCACCATCCCATGAGCACCAAAGACACCACCCAAGCCATCCCCGAAGCCGAGAACAACACCGTGGTTCTCGACACGCCGATCAGCCGCGGCAACAGCACCGTCGACACCATCACCTTGCGCAAGCCCCAGGCGGGCGAGCTGCGCGGTGTGAACCTGGTCGAGTTGCTGAACATGGACGTCGCCTCGCTGATCAAGATCCTGCCGCGAATCAGCACCCCGAGCCTCACCTCCCCCGAGGCCGCGGCAATGGACCCCGCCGACCTGCTGGAATGCGGCAGCAAGATCGCTGGTTTTTTATTGCGCAAGTCGGTGAAGACGGAAGTATCCCTCATCGCGTAGAGGACGCCATGGCCGACCTGGCCGTGGTTTTTCACTGGGCACCGGCTGACATGGACCAGCTGGACCTGCAGGAACTGATGGACTGGCGCGAGCGCGCCAGGGTACGGAGCTCCAACGATGGCGAATGACCTCAAGCTGCAGGTGTTGCTCAACGCCATTGATAAGGCCAGCGGCCCTCTGAAAAAGATCAGCGCGAGTAGCCTGGAGAGCGCCCGCGCTATCAAGCAGGCCCGTGAACGCCTGAAAGAACTGAGCAGTCAACAAAAGGATGTCAGCGCCTGGCGTACTCAGCGCACCGCAGCAGACCAAACCAAGCAGGCCCTCGACTCTGCGCGTGAACGGGTCAAGGCCCTCAGCCAGCAGTTTGCCGCAACCGGTGCCCCCACCCGGGCGATGACCCGGGATATGCGTTCGGCGATCCAGGAAGCCCAGCGGCTCAAGCAACAGCATCAGCAGCAGAGCCAGCAGCTCCAGGGGCTGCGCTCGAAACTCTATGGCGCCGGTATCAGCACCAAAGATCTGGGGAACCACGAACGCCAGCTCCGAGAACAGATCGGCGCCACCAATGCCACCATCGGCGAGCAGACCAGGCGTCTGCGCCTCCTCAGTTCTCAGCAAGCGCATACCGCAAAAACCAAGGCCTCGCTCAAGCACTCCTATGACCGCCGCAAGCAGTTTGCTGGTGATGCCGCTATGAGCGGAGCAGCGGGCATGGGTGTTGGTTACGGCATTGGTCGCGGCTTATACGCCCCGTTGCAGGAAGGAAAGAGCTTTGCCCTTGAGGAACAGCGTGTTGCGGCGCTGGGATTAGGAAAAGAGGACACCAGCAAGGCCATACAGTTTGCAAAGGAGATGAAGACCTATGGCACCAGCGTTACCGAGAACCTGACGCTGGTCCGGGATGCCATGACGGTGTTTGCAGATGAGCACGAAGCCGAAATGGTTGCTCCGACTCTCGCGAAAATGAAGTTCGCAAACCACGCAATATATGGCGAAGAAGAAGGCGCTGAGAACGAACGCAAATTCATGGACATGCTCAAGGTCATTGAGCTGCGCGGCGGCCTGGCCAGTAAAGAAGCCTTCATCAAGCAAGCTGATATCGTGCAGCGCGTGCTGACCGCCACCGGTGGTCGTGTGGGACCGAGTGAATGGCTTCAACTCATAGGGAGAGGTGGAGTCGCAGCTAAAGGCATCAAAGACGAGGCCTTTTACTATCAACTAGAGCCACTGGTACAGGAGATGAAAGGTGCTGCGGTAGGCGTGGGAATGATGAGTGCCTACTCCAACATTTACCAGGGACGAACTACCAAGCGCGCAGCCAACAACCTAGAAGCGCTGGGCCTTGTTGACCCCAAAAAAGTTAAACACGACAAGGCCGGACAACTTGCCTTTCTCGATGTTGGCGCGATCAAAGGCAGCGAGATCTTCCAGGAAAACCAATTCGAGTGGCTAGAGAAGATTCTGCTCCCCCAATTGAAGGCCAAAGGCATCACCGAGAAAAAACAGATCCTAGATACCATCGGCAGTATTTTTTCCAACCGCACAGCATCGAACTTGTTTTCTCAGATGTACCTGCAGCGCGAGCAGATACATAAGAATGCCAAGCTCAATTCCGGTGCCGATGGTATCGATCAACTATACGAGAAGGGACTCAACAGTGCCCAAGGGCAGGAACTTGAGCTCCTGGCGCAGCGGGCAAACGCTTACAGGGAAATGAGCGTCGCCATTCTGCCAACCTATGTCGAAGCCCTGAAAACCATCACCGAGGCCATCAAAAATATCACTGCATGGATGAAGGAGAACCCGGCCGCGGCCTCAGCGATGCTGAAAACACTGATGGTCGTCGGAGTACTGGCGGCTGCATTCGGAACGTTAGCCCTGGCACTGGCCAGCTTTGTTGGTCCTTTCGCAGTGATCAACTACGGATTGGGTCTCTTCGGAGTCAAAGCGGCGGGGGCTGGTGGAGTTATGCAGCGCTTGTTTCCGACAGTAGCCGGGCTCGCTCGTAATGCCCTGCCAATGCTTGGGCAAGGTGTGAAGCTGCTTGCGGGCCTTATGAGCGGCGTACTGATGACTGCTATCCGAGGTATTGGCGTCGCTCTGATGGGGCTCGCAGCCAATCCGATTGCCCTGGCCATCGCAGCCATAGTCGTAGCCGTCGCAGGTGCGGCATACCTGATTTACAAGAACTGGGATGCAGTGAAGGCCTATGTGATAGGGCTGTGGAACGAGATTAAGGCCGGCTTCTCCGGGGGCATCGGCGGCATCATCACGGTGCTGACCAACTTCACGCCAATTGGCATCATCTACCGGGCCTTCGCCGAGGTTCTGAACTACCTGGGCCTGGATCTGCCGACCCGCTTTACCGAGTTCGGCAGCATGATCATCAACGGCCTGGTCAACGGTCTGATGAGCGGCCTGGGCGCAGTCAAGCAGACCATCACAGCAATCGGCGACTCAACCATCGGCTGGTTCAAGGAAAAGCTCGACATCCACAGCCCATCGCGGGTGTTCGCCGAGCTCGGCGGCTTCACCATGGCCGGCCTGGCCCAGGGCCTCGAGGCCGGCCAGCAGGGGCCGCTCAACGCCGTGAACGACCTGAGTCGCAAGCTGACCTCCGCAGGCAGCATGGGCCTGGGCATCGCCGCGCTGCCGAACCTGTCGGTGGACACCCGCGCGCCCATTAGCCCCACCGCGGTGGCCACCTACGACAGCCACGACACCTACGAAATCAACATCCACACCACCCCTGGCATGGATGCCGTCGCGATTGGCCGCGTCGTCCGGGCCGAGCTGGCCCGCATTGAGAGCGAGAAAGGCGCTCGCAAGCGCAGCAAACTCGCTGACCTGGAGTAACCGCCATGATGATGGCCTTGGGAATGTTCGTCTTCAGCCTGTCCACCGCTGCCTACCAGGAGCTACAGAGGCAAACCGAATGGCGGCACGTCAGCAGTACCCGGATTGGCGCCGCGCCGGCCCGCCAGTTCGTCGGCCGTGGTGACGACTCGATCACCCTGCCTGGCGTGATCCTGCCAGAACTTGCCGGCTCGGTTCTCAGCCTCGACACCTTGCGGCTCATGGCGAACACTGGGAAGGCCTGGCCGATGGTCGAGGGCAGCGGCCGGATCTACGGTCTGTGGGTGATCGAAAGCCTGAGCGAGACCAAGACGATTTTCTTCAGGGACGGTACACCACGGCGCCTGGAGTTCACCTTGAGCCTCAAGCGTATCGATGACGACCGGATCGACCTGCTCGGCGCCGCCGCCAGCACCGGCGTCAATATCTTGAGGATGCTGCTGTGATCGATGCTGCCCTCGCCCGGGTGACGGGATTTGTCGAAGACGCCGTAGACCGGTACCGCCGCGAGGCCTCCTATCCGGTACCGGCATTCCGCATTACGGTCGATGGAAACGATATCGCCCAGCTCATCAGCCCGCGTCTGATCAGCCTGCAGCTGACCGACAACCGCGGCATCGAGGCCGATCAACTCAGCATCACCTTGAGCGACCACGACGGGCTGCTGACCATCCCCCCCAAGGGCGCTGTGCTGCGTTTGTGGCTAGGTTGGAGTGATACGGGCCTGGTAGACAAGGGCACCTACACCGTCGACGAGACTGAGCACAGTGGCGCGCCGGATGTGCTCAGCATCCGGGCGCGCTCTGCCGATCTGCGCAAGGGGTTGAAGACCAAGCGCGAACGGAACTGGAGCAACTCGACCCTGGGCGACGTCCTGGGCGACATCGCCATCGGCAACGGCCTTACCGCGACCATTGCCGGTGCCCTGGATGGATTGCCTATCCTCCAGTTGGACCAGGTCAACGAGTCGGACGCCAACCTGATCAGCCGGATCGGCGAGGAGTTCGACGCGGTGATCACCGTCAAGGCTGGCTGCCTGATGTGCCTCCCTGCTGGTGGTGGCAAGACCGCCAGCGGTCTGGATCTACCACACATCACCCTGGTCCGGGCCGACGGCGACCAGCATCGCTACCTGCTGGCCGACCGCGACAGCTACGACGGTGTGCGGGCCTATTTCTACGACGTGAACAGCGCAAAAAAACAGGAGGCCATCGCCGGCGGCGGCGACAACCTCAAGGACCTGCGTCACACCTACAGCGACCGCCAGTCCGCCCTGCGCGCCGCCCGGGCCGAGTTCAACCGCCTGCAACGCGGCAGCGCCACCCTGAGCTACACCCTGGCCGTGGGCCGCCCGGATCTGATCCCCGAGCTGACCTATACCCTGGAAGGTGTGAAGCCCGAGATCGATGCGATTATCTGGTACGGCGGCAACGTACAGCACAACCTCAGCGCCGACAGCGGCTACACAGTCAGTCTGGAGCTTGAAAGTAAGCTACCCGAGGACACCGTCGAAGGGCTGGCTGAGGAGAATCGGCAGGATTACACCGGGATCATCGCTTACTACCGCGACGAGAAAACAGGAAAGGAAAAGACCAGGACGGCCGGTGATCAAACAAAACCCAAGCGATTACGCTGGCTCTATGCCAACAAGCACACGGCAAAACGAGCAGTAGATCGGGAATGGAAGCGACTGCAAATGGCGAAAGCCGAGGTGGAAGCCCCCTTGAGCAGCAAGTCAAACATGTAGTGAGAATTTACTCTGCAAACAGGAAGACAGTGGTCCCGCCACCATCTCGAGTAAATGCCTGGCACTCAATAGCCAAATCATTTTGCTCGTTTGCTGCAATTTCACTCTCGTCCTGAAGGGCATCATTCCGGCACTGCTTCGCGGCCTTGATTAGATCACCTGCTTTTCGTTTAGACACAAGACCGCCGGCACGACCAACAAGCTCATAAAATGCCGAATCAGGAGTAGAGCCATCCCACACAACCGCGATATTTGGATTCACCAAGCCACAGCTAACGGATAACGTGATGTGAGAGCCGCTTCGAAACTCAGTGGTTTGACCACTATTCGATTGGCTGGATTGAGATAGATGGCGTTCTTGCTTGAGCGCCGAAAGAACTCGATCACACTCAAAGCCGGAAGCGTTCGCAGTTCCTGCGAACCATGCAAAACTAACTGCAACCAGCAAAGAAAAGTGAGTGTTCATATCTGTCCTTGATTCTGATGTAGCTGTGTCCGCAAAAGGTTAAGCCGGACGCTTAGCAGCCTCAAGCGCTTCCGTGAGTTCCTTTAGGCGCTGCTCTATATCCCTTATGCGTTTCTTTTCTTCAGCAGCGCTTTGTATTTCCCTTCTGGCGTCTACTTCTAGTGATCGATACAGGGCAAGAATTGCCTCTTCCTCTGGATTGATCGTGGCTGGTTCTACGCCTTGAGCAGAATTGCCCCTCAGCATTACCCCTTCCCCAGCTAGCAGCCAATCAAGAGATACACCCTCGGCCTCGCTGACTTTTACGCATAATGCATAAGGTATGGTTTGCCGACTACGCCAACTGCCTAGCGTCTGTCTATTGACGCCTAGCTTACGAGCCAGCTCGCTGTCGCTGCCAACAGAGAAGACCGTCATTAGCCGCTCGAGCACAGCATCCAAAGAGTTCTTATGCATTAAGAGTAAATACCGCTTGATTTATTCAATTCGAAGAAATAGGCTTATGCGCAATGAGTACATCTTAACCAAATAGGAACACCCCAACCATGAGCGAAGCCTTGGAGAAATGCCAGATCCAAGCCCGGCTGATTGAGCGCGGCAGCAATTTCCGCAAGTTCGCAATCAGTCATGGCTACGAGGTAAGGACTGTGACGCAAGCGGTGCAACGCTGGGCCGGCCACAAAGCATTGCCTCAGGGGCGACTCACATTTCAGATCCTTAGGGATCTGTCCCGTGCAATAGAAATAGAGGTACTGCCAGGAATCCTCGCTGAAACCTTCGACCAGCCCACTACACGGGCTTTGTAAATTCACTTTAGGTGCGAAGGCTCCAGGGGGAAACCAGAAGATGAAACGCCCGGTTCTAGTGACCAAGCGACAGGTAATGAGCGCGGTAATCTGCGATTACCCCGGCGGTCGCGAGTGTGCCGCAGCCCGCCTCGGCTACGAGCTCAAGAAGTTCGACAACCACGTTTACGAGAACGCCGGCAGCCGGCCGCTCAGCGATGAACAAATCCACCTACTGGAGCAGGACTCCGGCACGACTCATTTGCCCGAGTACATCGCCAGCCTCTACGGCGGCATGTTCGTGCCCCTGGCCAAGCCTGAAACCCTGGACAACATCGACCTCTACAGCCGTTCGGTGAATGCCGCTGCCAAGCGAGGCTATGTCGATCAGATCATCGCCAAGGCGTTGGACGACGGCGTTATCGAGCCTGGGGAGGCCGAGGCCATCCTTGCCGCACATCACCGCTACATGGCAGCGCGTCATTCTGAGGTGTTGGCCACGATCCTACTGCACAGCAAGGAGCGCCAGCATTGAGCACCTACAAACTGGTCTGCCCTCACTGCCTGAGCCGTATGCGCATCCGCACCAGCGAAGGCACCCACATATTCCTGCGCGTGGCTTACCTGCAATGCACCAACGAGGCGTGCGGCTGGTCTGTACGGGCCGAATTCACAATGACCCACGAAATGAGCCCCAGCGGCATGGCCAATCCCGCCGTGCGCCTGCCCATCGCAGACATCGCCCTGCGCCGGGCCGCGATGCGGGCCACCAACGATCAACCCGACCTGCTCGATCAACTGGAAATGGAGTGCGCGCGATGAATCACCAACAACTGCCCCACGACTACCGCAGCAGCATGCAACGGGCGGCCTACGCCTACCTGCAGCGCCATGAGGCGCAGTACCTGGTGGATTCGGATCTGCTGTACGACAGCTGCGTCCGCCACCTGACCACCGCCCTGGAAGTACCAGTGTTCATGGCCCAGCAACTGGTGCACAACGCCTGGACCGACCTGCAGGTCGCCAACCAGCGCAAGTGGATAGGTGTGGACTGGAGCAGCAGCCCTGGCGGCACCGTTGTGCACCTGATCGATATCCGGGCCGGCCTGCGCTACCCGGTACCGGCAAGGCTGCTACCGCAGGCCCTGCTCGACAAGCGCGACCCAGCGCACAAGCACCACCCTCGATAACCCCCGTTTAAAACACCCGCCCTGCCCCGCTTCCCGTGGGTTTGGGTGAGCTTTGCCCGAAATCCGAGGTGGACCATGGAAATCGACATCGACATCACCGCAAAACTGCCCCGTGGCCAGGCCGAAGCGCTGCTCCAGGCGCTACGTGCCGACTACAGCGCCCAGTTCAACGAGCACTGGTATGACGACCGCTTTCGCATGATCCCCGCGGGTTTGCGGCATGGCTCGCTACTCGCGGCCTTTCCTGTGATGGCCGCACAGAAACGCCTGATCGGCGCCCTTAAACACAGTCTCGGCGAAGGGAAGTAACCCGATGAACCTGCAAGACCAATTCCCCCCTGTGGAGCCGCTGCTGTGAACCGCAAGGCTGTGAACCGCAAACCCATGGAAAACCAGATCCGCTACGACGTAATCCAGCGCCTGGAAGCCGACTATGGCCTGCAACATATGGCCAACACCAAGTACATGCGCAAAGGGACCTGCCCCCAGTGCAACCAGCGCCGGTTGTTCTCGCGCTACGACGAGCCCTGGTTTATCCGCTGCGGTCGAGAACAAAACTGCAAGTACATGGCGCCGACCAAGGAGCTGTATCCCGACCTGTTCGACGACTGGAGCAAGCGTGCCCCTTCCACCAATGACAACCCGACAGCCAGTGCCAAGGCCTACCTGACCTATGCCCGCGGCTTTCGTCTGGAGTTGATCACCGGTTGGTTCACCCAGGAGAACTATTTCGATCGCGAGTTGAACATCGGCTCTGCGACTGTTCGCTTTCCCCTTGACCACGGTGGCTACTGGGAGCGTCTGATCGACCAGCCGGCGCGATTCGGCAAGAAGAAAGCCCGGTTCCAGCCCGGACAGAGCTACAAGGGTTACTGGTGGTGCCCGCCGTGCGTGGATATGCTGCAGGTCGACGAGCTCTGGATCGTCGAGGGCATCTTCGACGCCATTGCGCTGATCCATAACGGCATATCAGCGGTGGCGGCCCTGTCTTCAAATGCCTTTCCTGAGGAGTCGCTCAAGGCCCTGATTGCAGCCAGGGCGGGCCGGCCGCCCAAACTGGTTTGGGCGCTGGACAACGAATCAGGCGCGCATCAATACACCAGAACCTGGGTCAAGCGTGCGCGCGAGCTGGGGTTCATCTGCGAGGCGGCCCAGATCCCACAACCCGACGCCCGCAAGGTCGACTGGAACGACCTGCATCAGCGCTGGGACTTCATCGAGGATGAAGCCGAGCGAACACACCGGATCGACAAGGATCTCACCGAAGCCCGCCACCATGGCGCCCTGCTGATCGCTGAAAGCGCTACGGACAAGGCGCTGCTCATGTACCAGTGGCGCGAGCGCGAGGAGTTCCACTTCTGCTTTGACTCGCGCCTGTACTGGTGGAAGTTGGATCTCGCCAAATTCAATAGTGCCAAACAGGCCCTGGAGAAAAGCGACGACCAGGACGCCCAGGTCCTTAACGAAAAACAATTGCGGGAGAAGGCGCTGAACGTCGCAGGCTGCGTCGTAGAAATCGCCAACTGCTACCCCAAGGCCCTCTACTTCCAGCGCAACGAGATCACGGACGAGTCCTGGTACTTCTTTCGGGTCGACTTCCCACACGACGGCGGCTCAGTCAAGAACACCTTCACTGGTGCCCAGGTCGCTGCCGCCAGCGAATTCAAGAAACGCCTACTCGGGATGGCTGCCGGTGCTGTGTTCACCGGCAGCGGTCAGCAGTTGGACAAGCTCATGAAGGACCAGCTGTTCGGCATCAAGACCGTTCAGACCATCGATTACGTGGGTTACAGCAAGGAATACGGCTGTTACATCTTCAACGACATTGCCGTGCGCGAAGGCCAACTCATCAGCATCAACGAGGAGGAATTCTTCGAAATGGGCAAGCTCAAGCTGAAGTCGTTGCAAAAGGGCGTGAAAATCAACCTGACCAAGGACAACAAGAACTACGACTCGCGCTGGCTGGGCCTGCTCTGGCAGTGCTTTGGTACTCAGGGAATCGTGGCGCTGGCCTTCTGGTTCGGTTCCCTGTTCGCCGAGCAGATCCGCAGCCGCTACCAGTCGTTCCCGTTCCTGGAAGCCACAGGCGAAGCCGGTGCCGGCAAGACCACCTTGCTAACCCTGCTGTGGAAGTTGCTGGGACGCGAGGGCTATGAGGGGTTCGACCCGTCCAAGTCCACCAAAGCCGGCCGTAGCCGCCTGATGGGCCAGGTATCAGGCATGCCCATCGTTCTGCTGGAGTCCGACCGCAGCGGCGACGACAAGGCACATGCCAAAACCTTCGAATGGGACGAGCTCAAGGATTACTTCGGCGGCGGCACCCTGGCGACCAAAGGCGTCAAGACCGCCGGCAACGAAACCTACGAGCCCCCGTTCCGCGGCACCATCGCCATCAGCCAGAACGCCCCTGTGGTGGCCTCCGAAGCGATCATGACCAGGATCGTCAAGCTGCACTTCGTTCGCCCCAACGTCACCCCCGAAAGCCGGGCCGCGGCCGACCTGCTGAATTCCCTGGATGGTTCGACCTTGAGCAATTTCCTGCTCCAGGCCGTGCGCAAAGAACAGGAAATCCTGGAACTGCTCGGCCAGCGCCTCCCGGGCTACGAGGCGAAGCTGCGCGCTCTCCACTCCCACTGTTTCGCTTGCGATACCCCGTTCCGCGACGAGGAAAGCGCCTGTAAGCATTGCGGCAACAGCATGCGCGGTTACATCCGCGTCGAGCGGATCAACAAGAACCATGCACAGCTACTCGCCCTTCTGGATTGCTTGCAGACCGTTGTGTCGCTCAGCGATCAACAAATCAGCGGCACCCGCGCGCTGATCATCAGCATGGCTATCGAACGCCAAGCCTCGATCAGCTCCGATCATCCGGTGGTGGCTGAATTCTGGGAGGTCTACGAGTACCTCGAAGGTCTCGACGCCGATGGGCCGGTGGTCAATCACAGCAAGAACGAAAGCGTGATCGCCATCAACCTCAACGACTTCGTGAAGGTGGCCACCGAGCACCGCCAGAAGATCGCTGACATCGGAGAGCTGCGGGACCGCTTGAAAGACTCCCGGTCCCGGAAGCTGCTCCACCCAAACAAATCGACTGATAGCGCTGTTCGTGCCTATCAGGCTCGCAGTACCAACGCCGTTACCGCAAAGCAA
>NZ_NEIQ01000037.1:0-12062 GCF_002112765.1 Pseudomonas sp. B6(2017)
CGTGACCGTCCCTGCTCCGGCCGACGACGTCTATAAAGACGCCGGAAAGGTCGAAGCCACCATCACCAAAGCCGAAGGCGGTAATTTCGAGAACCTGGTGACCAACCCGGCGCCAGCGGTTACGAACGTCACTGACACCATCGATGATTCGACCGTTTCGCTCAAAGCGACTCCATCGGCGGCTGAAGGTGGCCAAATCACCTATACCGTGACCGTCACTGCCCCAGTCACCGGTTCTCCTGTGACTGTCACTTTGGCCAATGGTGAAAAAATCACCATCCCAGTCGGTGAAACCACTGCCTCGATCAATGTCACTGCCCCGAACGACGCCCTGGTTGGTCACTCTTCCGTCACTAACTCGATTACCAATGTCAGCGGCGGTAACTACGAGAACCTGGTCGCTGATAAAACACCGGTCAGCACTACCGTGACCGACACCATCGACACCACCAACCTGTCGCTGACAGCTACACCGTCCGTGGCTGAAGGTGGCCAGATCACTTACACCGCGACACTGACCAACGCTGCCGGCACTCCCGTCACCGTGACCCTGAGCAACGGCGCAGTGATCACGATCGGTGCCGGCAAGACCACCGGTACTGTCACCGTTCCGGCTCCGGCCGACGATGTGTACAAGGACGCGGGCAAGGTCGAAGCGACCATCACCAAGGCCGAAGGCGGCAACTTCGAGAAGCTGGTCCCAAGCACCACGCCAGCCGTGACCGATGTCACCGATACCATCGATACCTCCACCGTGACCCTCAAGGCCACGTCTTCGGCGGCCGAAGGCGGAACCATCACCTACACCGCCACCGTGACCGCGCCGGTCACCGGTTCGCCGGTGACCGTCACCCTGGCCAACGGTGAGAAGATCACCATCCCGGTTGGCGAAAGCACTGGCTCGGTGAGTATCACTGCCCCGAACGATGCCCTGATCGGTCATAGCTCCGTGACCAACTCGATCACCGACGTCAGCGGCGGTAACTACGAGAAACTCGTAGGGGACAAGACTCCGGTCAATACCACCGTGACCGATACCGTCGACACCACGACCCTCAGCCTCAGCGCTACCGGCACCGTGGCCGAGGGCGGCTCGATCGTCTACACCGCCACCTTGAGCAACGCCGCCGGCACTCCGGTGACCGTGACCCTGAACAACGGCGCCGTCATCACCATCGCCGCGGGCAAGACCACCGGCACCGTGACCGTCGCCGCGCCAGCCGATGACGTGTACATCGACGCCGGCAAGGTCAACGCCAGCATCAGCGGCGCTACCGGTGGCAACTTCGAGAAGCTGGTCACCGACACCACTCCAGCCGTAACCAACGTCACCGATACCATCGACACCACGTCGGTCAGCATCACCGGCAGCGCTTCGGTGGTCGAGGGCCAGACCGCCAGCTACACCGTGAGCCTGACCCATCCGGCGCAAACCGAAGTCACCCTGAAGATCAGCTACAGCGGCACGGCCACCGACGGCTCGGACTTCACCGGCGTCTACACCGTGAAGATCCCGGCCGGCGCCAGCAGCGCCACCTTCAACGTAGCGACCATCGACGACAAGATCACCGAGAGCACGGAAAACTTCGTGGTCAAGATCGACTCGGCCACTGGCGGCAACTTCGAAAAACTGGTGGTCAGCGGCACCAACGGTAGCGTCACCACCTCGATCATCGACAACGACGCGCCGCCGGTCATCGACCTGGATGCCAACAACTCCAGCGGTGCCACCGGCGCCGACTACAAGGTCACCTTCACCGAGGGCACCAGCGGCCCTGGCGTGTCGATCGCCGATACCGACCTGAGCATCACCGATCCGGACAGCACCATGCTCACCGGCGCCACCATCGTGCTGACCAACCGTCAGCCCGGGGACTCGCTGAACCTGGGCAACAGCGTCAACGGCATCACGATCAACGCCAACAGCAAAGACGGTTCGATCACGCTGACCCTGTCGGGCAACGCGACCCTGGCCGACTACATGCAGCAGATCAAGAACATCACTTTCACCAACAACAGTGAAGATCCGAGCACCACGCCACGGACCATCACCGTGACCGTGACCGATGGCAGCAACTACTCCAATGTCGCCACCACCACGGTCAACGTGGTGGCGGTCAACGATGCTCCGGTAGCCACCGGCGGCGCCGTGACCGGTACCGAAGACACCGCGCTGACCCTGACCTGGAACAACTTCGGCGTCAGCGATGTCGACAGCCCGGCGTCCAGCCTCGGCGTGAAGATCACCCAGCTGCCGAGCGACGGCAAGCTGCAGTACCTCGACGGTTCGACCTGGAAGGACGTGGCCAACAACCAGACCTTCAGCAAGGCCGATATCGATGCCGGCAAGCTGCGCTTCACGCCTGATGCCAATGAATCCGGCACCAATGGTTACGGCGGCAACGGCGTGGGCAACCAGCAGGCGGATTACGCGCAGATCAAGTTCCAGCCCACCGACGGCCAGGCCCTGGGCAACACCGGCACGGTGAACATCGACATCACTCCGGTGGCCGATGCACCGAGCCTGGGCGTGGCGAACAACAATGTGAACTCCGTGGGCCTGCTCAAAGAGACCTGGACCAGCCTCAACGGCCTGGGAACCAACGGCAACGGCATTACCGGCGACGCGCTCAAGGCGGTGTTCGACAACTCCGGCAAACCGACCAGCAGCACGACGGTGACCAATGCCCAGTCCGATGGCAGCGTCGCAGGTGGCAGCGGTTCGAAAACTTCCGGACTGATCTACCTCGAGGCCGGCAAGACCTACAGCTTCAGTGGTACCGGCGACGACAGCCTGCTGATCACCATTGGCGGCAAGAACGTGGCCACCGCACTGTGGGGCTCGGGTGGCGGTATCAGCGGCTCGTTCACCCCGACCACCAGCGGCTACTACACCCTGGACATCTACCATGCCAACCAGAGCGGCCCGGGAAGCTACGATGTCAACCTGTCGGTCAATGGCGGTGCGGCAGTCGACCTGAACAGCGCCAACATCCCGATGTACCCCAACGAGACCGCGCTGAACAATGCCGGCGTCACCCTTTCCGAGCTGCATGGCAGCAACGGTGAAGGCTACTACGACGGCTACAAGCTCAATGAAGGTGCCGAAGGTGGCAGCGTCAAGGTGTCGAAGATCACCACCGCCCTGACCGATACCGATGGTTCGGAAACCCTGAGCGTGAAGATCAGCGGCATGCCTGAAGGCTCGGTCCTGAGCGACGGCGCCGGCCACAGCTTCACCGTGACCGCGAGTTCCGGCGAAGCCAACGTCACCGGCTGGAACCTGGGCAGCCTGACGGTCACTCCGCCGCCTTACTACAACGGCACGTTCAACCTCAATGTGACGTCGACCTCCACCGAGTCCCTGGGCGGTTCGGCCAGCACCTCGGCGCAGATCCCGGTCAAGGTCTACCCGGCCGTATACAACCCGGTGGTCGGCACTTCCGGCGACGACACCTTCACCGGCACCGAAGGCAACGACATCGTGGTCGCCGACATCGGTGGCCTGACCGTGGTCCCGGGCACCAACTACAACATCGCCTTCATGGTGGACAGCTCGGGCAGCATGAGCAGCTCGTCCATCGCCGCAGCCAAGGAATCCCTGACCGCGGTGTTCAACACCCTGAAAAACAGCATTGGCGGCGCCGGTTCGGGCACGGTGAACATCTTCCTCGCGGACTTCGACACCCAGGTCAACAAGACGGTGTCGGTGAACCTCAATGACCCGAACGCCCTGAACCAGCTCAAGGCAGTGCTGGACTCCATGAGCTCCGGCGGCGGTACCAACTACGAGGACGTGTTCAAGGCCACGGCCAACTTCTTCCAGAGCAACCAGGCCACCAGCAACACCAATGCCAAGAACCTGACGTACTTCATCACCGACGGCAAGCCGACCTACTACCAGGCCGGCGAGCAAACCAACCCGACGCTCTACAGCGGTGGTCCGAAGCTCGATGACTTGATCAACGTCAACAACTACAAGCTGGGCGACACCATCAATACCACGTACCTGGACAACACCCACGCCTACAGCGTGAGCAGCAACGGTACGCTGACCCTGCAGACCTATATCAATACCGGCTGGGGCGGGGGTTATTGGAGCGCCAGGGAGCTGGGCACCGTGCACGCCCAGGGCGACGGCACCTACGAGCTGTCGTACCGGGACGGTTCCGGCAACAGCACCGACTGGTACACCACCAACAACTCCAATTCCGGCTTCGCGTTGTTGAGCAAGCTTTCGGAAGTGGAGGCCATCGGCCTGAACAACGGGGTCAGCCTCAACGACCTCAAGCCGTACGACACCGATGGCAAGCCGCAGACCAATATCGATCCGAAGGACCTGGCCAACTCGATCATCGGCCATACCGAGGCCACCATGCCGGGTGCCGATACCATCAGCGGCGGCAATGGCAACGACATCCTGTTCGGCGACCTGGTGAGCTTCAACGGTGTGGCCGGCGAGGGCTACCAGGCCATGCAGGCCTATGTGGCCAAGCAGACCGGGGTCGATGTGAGCAAGGTCAGCGCCAGCAACGTGCACCAGTACATCACCGAGCACTACACCGAGTTCGATGTATCTGGCAGCCACGACGGCAACGACACGCTGCTGGGCGGCGCCGGCAATGACATTCTCTTCGGCCAGGGCGGCAACGACCTGCTGGACGGCGGCAAGGGCAATGACATCCTGCTGGGCGGCACCGGTAACGACACTCTGATCGGCGGCCAGGGCAACGACATCCTGATCGGCGGTTCAGGAGCCGATACCTTCGTCTGGAAGGCCGGCGACACTGGCAACGACGTGATCAAGGACTTCAAGGCCAGCGAGGGTGACCGGATCGACCTGCGGGACCTGCTGCAGGGCGAAAGCGCCAGCACCATCGACAACTTCCTCAAGATCACCACCGTGGACGGGGTCTCGACCCTGCAGGTCAGCTCCGAAGGCAAGCTCAACGCCGCCGGCGGCCTGGCCAACGCCGACGTGACGATCAAGCTGGAAGGCAACAACTGGTCCAACGCCAGCATCAACTCGTTGATCGCCGGCAGCGATCCGACCATCAAGATCGACCACAACAACAGCTGATCGGCTCCTGGCCACCGCCGCTCGCCAGCGGTGGCCAGGCCCCGGCAGACAGCAAGCGCCGTGACGATTGGCCCGGCACAACGCATACTCGCCTCCTGAGTACCGCGTTGGCCTATGCTGCCGGCGGCTAGACGCTGAGAAAAATGCCTGAGGGATATGCCATGTTCTACGTGCAACGCGATGCACAAGGTCAGCTGATTCGCGTGGAAGCCGCCGCTTACGCCGAAGCCACCGAGACGCTGCCCGCCGACCACCACGAGATCCAGACCTGGTACGCCAACGAGGCGGTGGAAGTCAGCCTGAAGCAACTCAAGCACAGTGACCTGGATATGATCCGGGTGCTGGACGACCTGATCCAGGTCCTGACCAGCAAGGGCGTGATCCGCATCACCGACTTGCCGGAAGCGGCCCAGGTCAAGCTGCTGGACCGTAGCAACGCCCGTGAGGCGTTAGGTGGCTTGAGCCGCTTGATCAACGATGATGAAACCGGATTAATCTGAATCCGCCCTACCGGCCTGCCGGCGGGGCGTGATCCGGTTCCTCAGTTCCAGGGCGCAGGTTCGCCGAACAACTGTCCCTGTACTCCGAACAAGCCCATTTCACGGATCACCTGCAGCTCGCCCTGGGTCTCGACCCGCTCGGCGATCAGCGGCAGGTCGATGCTGTGGGCGGCACGCTGGATGGCTTCGATGAACAGGCGCTTGTCGCTTTCCTGGTCGATATCGCGGATGTAGCTGCCGTCGATCTTCAAGTAGGCCAGGCCCAGCCGCGCCAGGTTGCCGATCATGCTGAAGCGACCGCCAAAACGCTGCAGGCTGAGGGAGAAGCCCAGCTCCCGCAGTTGCCGGGTCAATTGCTCCAGGCGGACCTGGTCCGGCAATTGCTCCTCGCCGATCTCCAGGGTCAGGCGAGGACCCAGGTCGGCGTGCTGGCGCAGAAGATCGAAGACCCGGTTAAGCGCATGCGGATCGGCCAGGGTGGCGGCCGACAGGTTCAACGCCAGGGCCTCCGAATGGCCTGCCAGGTGCCCGAGCACTTGTTCGAGCATCAGCAGGTCCAGGCGCGAGGTCCAGCCGAAACGCTCCAGCCAGGGCAGGAAGCGCCCGGCGGGGATGGTCTGGCCCTGTTCGTCGAGCAACCGCGACAACACCTTGTTGTGCAGTACCAGCGAGGTATCCCGGGCCGCCACCACCGGTTGGAAATACAGCTGGAAGCGCCGCTGCGACAGGGCCTGGTCCAGCAGCTTGTGCCAGGCATGGTGATCGTCCCCGACCTGGGCGCTGGCACTCTGGTCAAGACAGGCCCAGCTGGCATCGCCCTGGGCCTCGGCCTGGGCCAGGGCCTGGTCGCCAAGGCTGAGCACCGCCTGCGGCGAGTCGCCATGGGCAAAGGCCGCCAGGCCAATGGACGCGACCGACGCCACATCGGTGGCGCCCGTGGCGTGCAGGTTGCCCAGGGCGCTGTCCAGGTTCTGCGCCAGCTGGATGGCTTCCTCACGCACCAGCCCCGGAGCCAGCACCGCGAACTCGCCACCACGGACCCGGGTGACCAGGTTGTGGGTCTCGGGGTACTTGTCGCACTCGCGCAGCAGCTGTTCACCCACCGCCACCAGCAACTGGTCGGTGCGCTGACCACCCAGGCGCTGGTTCAGTCCGGCCAGATCCTTGACCCGCAACAGCAACAGGTAACCGGAGCTGGCCTGCTCCGGATTGCTGACCCGGGCATGCAGCTGCATTTCGAAATATCGCCGGTTGGCCAGCCCGGTAAGGCTGTCCTGGTAGGACTCGGCGCGCAGTTTTTCGCTGCGCTCGGCCTGCTCCTGGAACAGCGCCTTGAGCTTCTCGACCATCTGGTTCATGGCCTGCACCACCCGGCGCAGCTCGGGGGTCCGCGGCAGCTCCGGCAAGCTGAGGAACTCGCGCCGGGCAATGGCATGGGATTGCTTGACCATGTAGTCCAACGGCCGCAGTTGACGACGCAACAACAGCGCCCCGAGCACCGCGCTCACCGCTCCGCAGATCAACAGCCAGCCCAGGCTGCCCAGGGCGCTCTGCCACAGCTTGGCCACGGCGAACATCGGGTGGCTGAGCACCTCGACCCGGGCCGCCTGCTCCCAGCCGCGGCTGACGATGGCATCGCCACCGGCCGGCTCCAGGCCGATGAGGCTGACGAACCACTGGGGCACGTTGCCCACCTCGGGAATACCGCTGCGCTCGACGATGGTCTTGTCGGTGGCCAGGTCCACCACCCGGATGCTGGCGTAGTAGCCGCTGTCGAAGATGGAGCTGACCATCAGCTCGACCATCGCCGGATCGTCGATGTTCGGCGTCAGCGAAAGGGCCAGGGCGGTGGCCGCATCCTGGGCATGGGAGCGCAGTTGGTTGACGTACTGGGTGCGCGAGCTTTCCAGGCTGACCATGAAGCTGCCGCTGAAGGCCACCACCAGGAACACGCAGATTGCGATCAGCAGTTGTTTGAACAAAGACATCTGGGCTCGTGCTCCTAGTTAGTCGTCTCGACCGGGAATCCTTCGGCCTGCATTTTCTTCAGTACATCCTGCCAGCGCGACAGGCGCTTGGTATCACCGACGCGCTTGTTGCCCTTGGCTCCCGGCAGCCACAGCCCTTCGGCATTGAAGGAGTACACCGGCAACAGGTCGGTCCGTTCGCTGGCCGGGCGGATCGAGTCTTC
The DNA here is from genome assembly GCF_002112765.1 of Pseudomonas sp. B6(2017). NCBI lineage: Bacteria > Pseudomonadati > Pseudomonadota > Gammaproteobacteria > Pseudomonadales > Pseudomonadaceae > Pseudomonas > Pseudomonas sp. B6(2017). The sequence continues at coordinate 7,772 of NZ_NEIQ01000037.1, forward strand.
CAGGCTGTCGAGTACCAGCGGCATGGCATCCGGGGTGGAATAGTAGGTCAGGACCATGTGCGCGCGGTTCTGGCGCAGGGCCTTGACGTAGGTGATGCGCAATTTGTCACTGGAGACCCCAAGGCGGCGCAGGCTGAAGTACTTGGCGATGGCATAGTCCTCGCAGTCGCCGGCGCCCTTCCACAAGGCCTCGATCGGTGTTTCCCAGTAGTCCACCTGGTGCCAGAGGTCGATGTCCTCGACATATCGCATGTTCTTGTTGAAGAACAGGTTGACCACCTTCAGTTGCTCGCGTTCGGCCACCTGCTTCTGGGTCGCCAGCAGGTGCTGCCAGGCGTCGATGCGTTGCTGGCCTTCGCCCAGGGGTCCATAGAGCGCCGTAGCCCGCCGGCTGATCAGGGAGAAGTCCCAGTCGGCGTGCAGGCCGCCCAACAGCATGCCGGCCAGCAGCAATGCCGAGCCGAACCAGCGCAGGGTCCGGGAAAGAGCTAAACGTGCCGCCAATGCGTCGCATCCATGGGAGCTATCGTGAATCGGCTGATGGTGAAGGCTGGCCCGGCAAAAAACAATGGCACCTTGAAATCAGTCACCGGCAGAATGTGCTCCGCAGCGGGCAGCCGTCGCCTGCTGTGCACGAGAGCCTGACGAGCGCGTGCATTGAGCAGCATCAGCCACTATTTTAGTGCCCTGTCGCGCCGGGAGAGGAACTGCCGGCCCCCATGCTTAAGGAAAAGCTGTGGATACCGATACCCGACAATGGACCCTGGTGGTCAACTCTGGACAAGCCACGCAGATCCGCCTGATCTGTTTTCCCCAGGCCGGGGCGGCCGCCGAGCAGCTGCGAGTCTGGTCCAGCGGGTTGGCCGACCATATCGAACTGGTGGTGGTGAACTTGCCGGGGCATGGTCCACGGCGCTACGAAGCCCCCTGTGACGACTGGCCGAGCCTGCTGGAGAATACCTTTGCAGCGCTGGCCCCCTGGCTGCACAAGCCCCATGCATTGTTCGGCCATGGCCTGGGGGCGCTGCTGGCCTATGAGGCCAGCAAATACGCCCAGGAGCGGTTCCCCCGGCAGACCCGCCACCTGTTCGTCTCCGGCTGTCGCAGCCCTGACAGCTTGCCCCGTCGTCCCCTGCTGCATACCCTGCCCGATGCGGCCTTTCGCGAGGCGATCCTGACCCTGGGCGGCAGTCCCCTGGAAATCCCCCGTGGACAGGACGACCTGCAAGCCTATGAACAATTGCTGCGCACCGGCCTGAAACTCTTCGAAACCTGGTACGACACCTCCAGCGGCTGCCTCAACGTACCACTCACGGCCTTCTACGGAAGCGAGGACCCACTGGCGACCGCCAGCCACATGCTCAATTGGCGAGAGTTCACCACCCGTGAGTTCGAGCTGATCGAGGTGCTGGGCAACCACTTCTTCATCAAGTCCCAACGCCAGCGCCTGCTGCAGGTGATCAATACCCACCTGGGGCTGTTAGGCGAACCCCTCGGCTGAATCCCGGCCATGAAAAAGCCCGCCCTGCCATGAGGCAGGAGCGGGCTTTGGAAACCCCGGGGCGGGCTTCAGATCTTGAAGCTGTCGACCAGTTGCTTCAGGCGGCTGGCCTGTTGCGATAGGGCATCGCAATCCTTCAGCGTTTCGTTGAGGTTGGCGACACCTTGCTGGTTCAGCAGGTTGATCTGGCTGATGTCGATGTTGAGGGCTTCCACCACCGCGGTCTGCTCCTCGGTCGCAGCAGCCACAGACTGGTTCATGCCGTCGATTTCGCCGATGCGCTGGGTCACGCTGATCAGGCGGGCACCGGCCTGGTTGGCCACTTCGACGCTCTCTTCGCTGGAAGCCTGGCTGGCGTTCATGGTCGACACCGCCTCGCGGGAACCGATCTGCAGGGAAGTGATCATTTTGTGGATCTCTTCCGCCGATTCCTGGGTGCGATGCGCCAGGTTGCGCACCTCGTCGGCCACCACGGCGAAACCACGGCCGGCTTCACCGGCGCGGGCCGCTTCAATGGCGGCGTTGAGTGCCAGCAGGTTGGTCTGCTGGGAGATGCCCTTGATCACGTCGAGGATGTGCCCGATGTTGTCGGTGCTGGCGTTCAGGGTCTCGATCTGGGTGCAGGACAGGCTGATCTTCTGCGACAGCTCGGTCATCGCCTGGATGGTCTGCTCGACCACTTGGCGCCCGTCTTCGGCCTGATCGCTGGCGCCACTGGCGTGCTCGGAGGCATCGGCAGCGTTACGGGCGATTTCCTGGGTGGCGGCACCCAGTTCGTTGATCGCTGCCGCTACGCTGTTGGTACGGGCGCTCTGCTCGTCGGAGCCGATGATCGAGGCGTTGGATGAGGTCATTACGCGCTGGGACAGATCGTGGACCTGGCGAGTGGCCGAGGACACTTCGGAGATCGAGGCGTGGATACGTTCCACGAACTGGTTGAAGGAGCTACCCAGTTCACCGAACTCATCCTTGCTCGCCACCACCAGGCGGCGGGTCAGGTCGCCCTCGCCCTGGGCAATATCCTGCATCGCACGACCCATGGTCACCAGTGGACGCATCAGGACCTGGATCAGCAGGGTCAGCAGCACGGCGATCGTGCCCACGGCGATGAACATTGCAATCAGCGCCGAGGTACGGAACTGGCTCAGCGGCGCATAGGCCTTGTCCTTGTCGATGGACAGGCCGATGTACCACTCGGCGTTCGGCAAGCCGGTCACCGGAGTGAAGGAGAGAATGCGCTCCTGTTTGTTCAGGACCACTTCCTGGTTGCCGTTCGCGATCCGTACGTTGGCGCCAGGGTAGATGTCCTTGAGGTTCTTCATCACCTGGTCCTTGTCCGGGCTGACGATCACCTGACCGTCGGCGCTGACCAGGAAGGCATGGCCGAGGCCGCCGAAGTCCACCGAGTTGATGATCTTGACCAGGGTCTCCAGGCTCAAGTCACCACCGACCACGCCCAGCAACTCGCCCTGTTTCTTCACCGGCATGGCGATGGTCACCACGAGGCCACCGACGGCCGCCATGTAGGGCGGGGTCAACATGGTCTTGTCGGCAGCGACAGCTTGCTTGTACCAGGGACGCTGGCGTGGATCGTAGCCGTCGGGCATCTTCGCGTCGGGACGCTGGGTGAAGGTGCCATTGGCCTGGCCAACGTAGGTGAACTGGAAGTTCGTGGTGAAGGCTGGCTGGTCGACCAGGCCCGGGAAGTCAGCGTTATGCCCCTGGTGAGCGACGTTCTGCGCCAGGTTCTCGAGCACCAGGATCCGTCCGCTCATCCAGTTCTGCACACTGCTGGAAGTGAGCTCGCCGGCTTGCTGGATAGAAGATTCGAGGTTCTGTCGAATGGTAGTGCGTTGCAGGTAGTCGTTGTACAGAGTGAACAACGCAAAAGCCAGAACCACTATGCCAGAGGCGGCCAAAAGGATTTTATGGCTGAACTTGAGATTCATTTCATGGGACTTCTTATGCCGAAAGTGGGGATGCGTACGGAATGCAACATTCCAGGTAACAGCGCAGGCGACATTCTCTGACCGCTCTACTTGGTGCACGCATGTCTCAACACTCTGTCGGCAAGAATCCTCGAACCCTTAGGGAATTCTCTGAATTACTCGCCTGAATTATCAGAATCCCGCCGAATGGCACGCTAGAGCGGTCGTGGCTCTTGGGTTGGGAGACTTGTCCACAGGAAGTAGCAGGCATGGCATCGCCTGGAGGAATAGCACCACGGCCAAGGGCTGTGGATAAGTCGCCGTGAGGTTGCCTCTGCAGGACTGCGTCGAAGTGCAGCAGGCGAAACCCGGGGGATATTGATGACCATGCCATGGCTGGGCTGGGCCGAGGAGCTGAAGCATGGGCCTGGATGATCGGCTTGCGCATGGCTGGAGTCGGCATTAATGCTGCAAGGAGCACGCCGGGAAAAGGAATGCCCGAGGGCCTTGGCTCGCCCCGGTTTTCTGCCCTGGAAAAACAAAACCCCAACTGCTTTCGCAATTGGGGTTTCGGAATTCAATCTTGACGATGACCTACTCTCACATGGGGAAACCCCACACTACCATCGGCGATGCATCGTTTCACTGCTGAGTTCGGGATGGGATCAGGTGGTTCCAATGCTCTATGGTCGTCAAGAAATTCTGTGTCTGATCCGTTGGACCTTGAAGTCAAACGTCTCAGCAAAATCAGTAGCTTCTACATAAAGACAAAACCCCAACTGCTTTCGCAATTGGGGTTTCGGAATTTAATCTTGACGATGACCTACTCTCACATGGGGAAACCCCACACTACCATCGGCGA
>NZ_NEIQ01000038.1:0-11752 GCF_002112765.1 Pseudomonas sp. B6(2017)
TCCGTCGCTCAGGGCGCTGGCCGAGCATATCCAGCGCACGTACCCGTCCCTGGAACAACAAACCAGCCGTGCCGAGGCGCCTGCCGCCAGGCGGCCGGTACCGCCAGTGGCTGCAACCGAACCCAGTCGTCGGTATTCGCCGGCCAACCCAGCCTTCAGTCCTCAAACTTTGAACTTGGCGAGAGAGGGGCGGTTTCCGCTGCGCCAGGTGATTCACGAAACCCTGTGTGAAGTGCTGGAGCTTGAACGTACCCGGGTGCAGGACGACCAACCATTTGCCATCTACGGCTTGGACTCTATCAACAGTGTCGCCATGATTAATGCGCTCAATCAGAAGATAGGCCTTCGTCTTCCTGCCGCGGTGCTGTTCGACTTTCATTCGATTAGGGCGCTGACTGAGCATATCGAAGGTGTGTACTGCACCTTGGAGCAACAAGTTAACCGTGCCGATTCCCTGTCGACTGAACTTCCTTCGGTAGTTCAGGTGGCGGAGCAATTGCCGCGGTTGTGCCGGCAATTGCGAATCGAGGGCCCAGGGCAGATCGATGAATTGCAACCTATCGAAGCGCCCTTGCTGCCGCTTGGCCCGAATGAAGTGCGGATCGCGGTACGCGCCTTCGCCCTGAACTTCGGCGACCTGTTGTGCGTCAGCGGCCTGTATCCCACCCAGCCACCATATCCCTTCACCCCGGGTTTCGAGGCCAGCGGCGTGGTGCTGGAGGTGGGGGCGCAGGTGTCGCGGGTTGCGCTCGGCGATGCGGTGTTCGCCTTGGCTGGCGAAGCCTTGGGGGCCCACGCCAGCGTCATGACCTGCTCCCAGGACCGGGTGTTCGCCTTGCCGAAGGGGCTGTCGTTCGAGGAAGCCTGCGCGCTGCCGGTGGTGGCCTTGACCATGATCGCCAGCTTTGCCCGGGCCCAGGTCAAGCCCGGCGAGCGGGTACTGATCCAGACCGCCACCGGCGGCACCGGGTTGATCGCCGTACAACTAGCGCAGCAAGCGGGAGCGGAGATCTATTCCACTGCTGGCTCCCAGGAAAAGCTCGACTACCTGGCCGGGCTGGGGGTCGCCCACCGGATCAATTATCGCGAAGAAGATTTCGAGAAAGCGGTGTTGCGGCTGACCCAGGGCCAAGGTGTGGACGTGGTGATCAATACCCTGGCCGGAGATGCGATCCAGAAAGGCTTCAACTGCTTGGCGCCTGGCGGGCGTTATGTCGAACTGGCGATGACTGCACTAATGTTAGCCCGCAGCATCGACTTGTCGCGGCTCAACGACAACCAGGCGTTCATCAGTATCGACCTGCGCAAGCAGACCCGGGACAACCCAGTGCTGCTGCAAGAGTTGGCCGATGAAATGACCAGGTTGCTGGAGGCTGGGGCGATCCGGCCCACCTTGAGCCGGGTCTTCGATTTCAGCGAGGTGCAGGACGCCTACCGCTGGTTGGCTGACCGGCGCAATATCGGCAAAGTGGTGGTCCGGGTGCCGCAAGCCGCGGTCGTGCCGGAGCCTGCACCGCAGCTTGCCAGTGACTCGGGTCGGCCCGAACCGATCGCGGTGATCGGCATGAGTGGCCGCTTCGCCAGTGCCGATAACCTGGACGATCTCTGGCAGGTTCTCGCTCAGGGCCAGGATCTGCTGGAGGATGTGACGCGCTGGGATCTTGCGCGACATTTTCCCGCCTATGCCACGTATTGCCGGCGTGGCGGTTTCCTGCGCGACATCGATTGCTTCGATCCGCTGTTCTTCAATATCTCCGGGCGCGAGGCTAAGGTCATGGACCCGCAGCAGCGCCTGTTCCTCGAAGAAGCCTGGCGCGCCTTGGAGGACGCCGGGTATGCGGGCGTTAGCGGCGAAGGCTTGCGCTGCGGCGTTTATGTGGGCTGCGCTGCGGGCGATTACCAGCGGTTGTTGGAGAGCGACGCGCCGGCGCAGGCGTTCTGGGGCAATGCCGGTTCGGTAATTCCGGCGCGCATCGCCTATCACCTCAACCTGCAGGGCCCGGCCGTGGCGATCGATACCGCCTGCTCCAGCTCGCTGGTGGCGTTGCATCAGGCCTGCCAGGGGCTGCGCACCGGGGATGCCGATCTGGCTTTGGCTGGCGGCGTGTTCGTGCAGAGCACCGAGATGTTCCATCTCCAGGCCCAGCAGGCCGGTATGCTTTCACCCAGCGGCTGCGCCTATGCCTTCGATGCCAGGGCCGATGGTTTCGTCCCGGGCGAGGGGGTCGGCGTGGTCGTGCTTAAGCGCCTGTCCCAGGCCCTGGCCGATGGCGATGTGATCCACGGCGTGATCCGTGGCACAGGGGTCAACCAGGATGGCGCGAGCAACGGCATCACGGCCCCCAATGCTAATGCCCAGACCCGGCTGGAATTGGAGGTCTATCGGCGTCACGGCATCGAGGTCGAGCATATCGGCCTAGTGGAGGCCCACGGCACCGCGACGGTGCTGGGCGACCCGATAGAGGCCAGGGCTCTCGCTGACGCCTTCGCCCAAGGCGGCCATCGGGGCGCACCTTGCGCCCTTGGCTCGATCAAGAGCACGGTCGGGCACACGGCAACGGCGGCGGGCATCGCGGGGGTCCTCAAGGTGCTGCTCGCATTGCGGCATCGGCAGATCCCGGCGTCGGCACATTTCGTCAGTGCCAATCCGCACATCGATTTCACCCACGGCCCGTTTCATGTCCCCACACGTACCGAACAGTGGCGCAGGCCCGTGGCCGGGGAGCGGCTGGCGGCCGTCAGCTCATTCGGCTTCAGCGGTACCAACGCCCATGCGGTGATCGCAGAAGCCCCCGAACGGCCGGTGCAGCCATCGACCAACCCGCTGCATCTGGTGGTGCTGTCGGCCAGGACCGCGCCCCAATTAAGGCTTCAGGTGCAGAACCTGCTCGCCCACCTGCGGCGTGAGCCCGTTGAACCGGGGGCTATGAGCCACACCTTGTTGCTGGGCCGGCGCCACCTCGAACAACGCCTGGCCTGGGTCACCAGCGATGCGGATGCGCTGTGCGCGCAACTGCTGCAATGGCTTGACGCCGGCGAGCTGATCGACGGCTACAGCGGGAGCGTCGACGGCACCCAGGAAGCCTCCACCAAGGCCCAGGCCCAAGCCAACCAATGCCTGCAAGACAGCCGCGCGCCGGCCAATTCCGAGATGCTCCGAAGGGCGCTGCTGTCACTGGCGCAGCTGTATGTCGAGGGGATCGAGCTGGACTGGGCGCGATTGTTCCAGGGGCAGCGGCCGTGCCGGGTCGCATTGCCGACCTATCCGTTCGAGAAAGAGCGCTATTGGCCATCCAGCAAAAATCAAGAGGACTGGCAGGGCGACGCTCAGGCTCAACCGGCGCCACCCCAGGCGAAGCCGGGGGCTGCGCTCGTCACGATGGGGAATGTCAGCGTCAGCAAGCTAGCCGCGGCAACCCAAGCCAAACCCGGCCGTCTTAAGTTGCGCTCCCTGGAGCAAGACCTGGAAGCCCTGGACCACTTCGAACCTGAGGTTGCGCAGCCGGCACAACAGGCGCGGCCGTTGCGGCCACTGCGGGCAATGGCCGAGCCGGAAGATTCGGCAAACATCCCCCTCACCGAGCCGCAATCCGAGGCGCTGCAAGCCCCTGCCGAGCCGACGCCTGTGACTTCGGCGCAGGCAAGACAGCAGGCGCCCAATCCCGACCTCTGCTTGCTGGAGCAAGAGCTGTCCGAAAGCCTCGCCCGGGCGTTGGGCATCGACGCCGAGCGGATCCAGGCGGACAAACCCTTCGCCTCGATGGGCATGGATTCGATCATCGCCGTGGAATGGAGTCGCGAGATCAACAAGCACTACGGCCTGTCCATCGGTGCGACCGCGGTCTACAAGCATCCGACCCTGGCGGGCATCGTCAGCTTGGTGGCGACGCAGCTCGAGACAAACGCACCGAATATGGTGACGCCCCCTGTAGCCCAGGCCAGTACTGACCAAGGTCCCGAGGCGGATCAGGAACCCGAGCCTCGCCTCGATCAGGCCGCGCAATCCCCTCATGAGGTGCCGGAACAGGCGCTGGAGGGGATTGCGATCATCGGTATGGCCGGGCGTTATCCTGGGGCGGATTCGCTGGAGGCGTATTGGGATAATCTCGCAGCAGGCCGTGATTGCGTGCAGGAGGTCCCCGCTTCGCGCTGGGACGTGAATGCCTATTTCGATGCCGATGCGGGGGGGCCGGGCAAGATCTATAGCAAGTGGTTGGGCAGCCTGGACAATATCGACTGTTTCGATCCCCTCTTCTTCCGCATCCCGCCGTTGGAGGCGGAATTGATGGACCCACAGCAACGCTTGTTCCTGGAGGAGGGCTACAAGGCCTTCGAGGATGCAGGTTATGGCCCTCGGCTGCTCGGCGAGTCCCGGTGTGGGGTTTACCTGGGCATGATGGGCGGCAATGAATACGGTGAATGGGTACAACACTGTCGGGGCGCTGGGGATTTCACCGGCAGCAGCCCGGCCATCGCCGCAGCACGCCTGGCGTACTTCCTGAACCTGAAGGGGCCGGCGCTCATGGTGGATACCGCCTGCTCATCGTCCCTGGTGGCCACGCACCTGGCCTGCCAGGCACTGCGCAGCGGCGAGATCGATATGGCCCTGGCCGGCGGGGTGACGCTCTACCTGGCGCCGCAAGCCTACTTGGCGATGTGCAATGCACGAGTGCTGTCCGCCCACGGCCGTTGTCGGACCCTGGACAACGACGCGGACGGTTTTGTCCCGGGCGAGGGCGTCGGTGCACTGGTGCTCAAGCGCCTGGATGATGCGATTCGTGATGGCGACGCTATCCATGGGGTGATAACCGCCTCGGGCATCAATCAGGATGGCAAGACCAACGGTATCACCGCGCCCAGTGCCGCAAGCCAGGAGGAACTGCTGCGCGATGTCTACGCCCGCTATGGCATCGATCCCGAGACCATCGGCTATGTCGAGCTCCACGGGACCGGGACCAAGTTGGGCGACCCGATCGAGATGGAGGCGTTGTCCACGGTCTTCCAGGAGCGCACGCAACGCCAGCACTACTGCGGCCTGGGCTCGGTGAAGAGCAACTTGGGACATACCTCGGCGGCAGCCGGGGTGGCGGGCTTGCACAAAGTACTGCTGCAGATGAAACATCGCGAACTGGTGCCGACCCTGCATTACCGCACGCCGAACGAGCACCTGGATCTGCAACATTCGCCGTTCTTCGTCTGCACGGCGCGCCACCCCTGGCAACCCGGGGCAACGCCGGGATTGCGCGCCGCCGTCAGCGCCTTCGGCATCAGCGGCACCAACGCACATTTGGTGGTCGACGAATATCGTCCAGCACCTAGTGTCGAGCAGGGCACTGGGCATAGCCCACAACCCTCGCTGTTCGTACTCTCGGCCAGGCGCCCGGAACAACTGCGCAGCTGTGCCGAACGCTTGCTGGCCTATGTCAAACGCGAAGCTGCAGCGGATCTCGAAGCCATGGCCTACACCTTGCAGACCGGCCGCGCGGAACTCGAATACCGGCTGGCTTTCGTCGCCGATTCGCGGGCAAGGGTGCTCGAGAGCCTACAGGCCTTCATCGATGGCCAGGAGGTTGGCCAAGTTCAAACAGGCCAAGCGCGCAAAGCTGCGCCAGGCACCCAGGAAGGCGAAGGCTTGCAGGCCGGCCCAGCAACTCAGGACAACCTGCAGCGCCTGGGGGGCTTGTGGGTCGGTGGTACGCCGATCGAATGGCCGCGCCTGTATTCGGGCAGGCAGCCCAGGCGCCTGTCGTTGCCAACCTATCCCTTCGCCAGGGAGTCGCACTGGGTGCAGCCGGACGATGCCGTCGTCCGGCGCAGCGCCGCTGCGAGCACCACGCCATCAGCCAAACGCCTGCATCCACTGATCGAGCGCAATACCTCGAGCATCGCTGGCCTGCGCTACTCGACTTGGCTCGCTCCAGAGGATGAACTGGTGCGCGACTGTCACGTCGCAGGACAGCCCGGCATGCCGGCCATCGTCCTCTTGGAGTGGGCGCGGGCGGCTGTGCTGTTGGCGCAACGGTTGCCGGCCGATAGCGCGGTAACCCTGCAGGACGTGCACTGGCTACGGCCGCTTTTGGTCGAGGGGGCGCTGGAGGTGCACTTGGAGTTGGCGGCGGACGAACTGGGCCACATGCGTTTTCGGATCTTCAGCCTGGAGGCTGACAGCGAAGCGCTGTACTGCGCAGGAACCGCCAGGCCGCAGGTCGTGGCGGATCAGTCAGCGCCACGGGTCGACCTGGCCAGGTTGAGGGTGGCCTGCAATACCAGCGTCACGGGGCAGGCCTGCTACGCCCACCTGGAGCGCGGCGGCGCGGCCTACGGCCCTGGCTTGCGAGCCCTGCGCGAGTTCCGTCGGGGTACCCGGCTCGCATTGGGCGAGCTGCACAGCCCGGATGCCAACACAAACCCGGCCTGGCCGGAGGCAGCACTGCTGGTGGCGGGGTTCCAGCTGGCTGAGGCGTTGCTGCCGGGCGCTCGCGCCCTGGTGCCACCCTTTACGGTGGATAGAGTGCAGCGTTGGGGAGCCTTGCCTAAAAAGGCTTGGGTGATCGCGGTTCCTGGTACGGATGATCCGCAAGCGCAACCCCCCGTGAATATCGATCTGGCCGACGACGAAGGGCAGCTGTGCTTACGCCTGGAGGGCCTGAGTCTCGGTGAGCCCGTGAGTCTCGACAACGACCTGGCAGGAGCGATGAAATGAGCGGCGCAGCGAAGGTGGCGATCATCGGCGGCGGCCCCACCGGGTTGGCCATTGGCCGTGAGCTCAATGCCGCCGGCATCGACTTCGTCCTGTATGAGGCGGAAGCGGACTTCGGCGGCGTCTGGAACAGCGAGGGCGGCAGCGGTCGGACCTATCCGTCGCTGCACCTGATTTCGCCCAAGGCGAACACCCAATTTCCGGATTTCCCCATGCCGGCGGACTACCCGGACTATCCCAATCACCGGTTGATGCTGGCCTACCTGCGTTCCTATGCGGCCCGGTTCGGGTTGTATGAGCGGGCCCGGTTCGGCGCCCGGGTCGAGCGGCTGGAGCCCCACGGGCAGGGCTGGCTGGTGCACACCGCCCAGGGCAGTGGCGATTTCCATGAGTTGCTGGTGATCTGCAACGGCTTGCAGCGAAGCGCTTATTTCCCGTCGATCCCTTGCACCGGGTTCGCCGGGGAGATCCTGCATGCGGCCGACTACAAATCGCCCGACCAGTTGCGTGGCAAGCGAGTGCTGGTGATCGGTGGCGGCAACTCCGGCTGCGATATCGCCACTGATGCCGTGCATCACGCCGAGCGGGTCTACCACAGCACGCGCCGTGGCTACTACTACCAGCCCAAGTTTATCCACGGCATGCCCACCGCACTGTGGATGAGAGAGATCGCTGAGCGCTTCAGCAGCAAGGAAGGGTTCTGGCAGCACGTGCTCGAGACCTTCAAGGTGGCGAGTTTCGATGGCGCCGATTATGGCCTGCCCAAGCCTGACTACCCGATCAGCGCCGCGCACCCCATCATGAACTCCCACGTGCTGTTCCATATCGGCCACGGCGATATCGTGCCCAAGGGCGACGTCGCGGCCTTGCTAGAGGGGCAGGCGCTGTTCGTCGATCAATCCCGGGAACAGGTGGACCTGGTCATCTATGCCACAGGCTACAGCCGCAACCTGTCGTTCATCGATCCGCAACTCTTGCATTGGCGCGACGGCATTCCCGATCTGTTCTTGCATTGCGCCCCGCGCAACCACGACAACCTGCTATGCATGGGGTTCGTCAATGCTGCGGGCGGCTTGGGCGATGCGGCGAAAATCCAAGGCAACTTCGTCCTGAACTATGCCCGTGCGTTCCTTGCCAAGACCAGGGGGCTGGAGGAATTTAACGAGGCCAAGTGCAGCCAGCAGGTGGACCTTGGTCAGGAACATTTCATCAAGTCGCGGCGACACCTGTGGGAGGCCGACCTGTGGAAGTACCTGGCCCAGATCAGGACGTACAGCAACATGCTCAAGAACGTTTGAACCTACAGGAGGTGCTTATGAGTTCAGATAACCAGCAGAGCTCAGGACAAACCACGCAACGACCGTCTTGGCACGATGCATTTGAGGCCGACGTGCTGCGGCTAGTGGGCGACGCGCTCAAGCTGCGTAACTCGGAGTTGACATTGGACTCCGATATGTCGGATTACGTTGATGGCTCAATCCATGTTGTGGCTATTGTAAATACCCTTTCTAGGTTTTATGGGCTTTCCATTCCACCGGCTATTTATTTTGAGGCGGATGGACTTCGTGATTTATGCCTTATCTTGCGGGAGCGTCACTTGAATGAACTTGTGGGGTTTTATAGAGAAATCATGAGTGGGGCTTCAGGTTTGGGCTAATTTTCTTGAAACTGTTTCGGAGGTTGATGTCATGCGCTGCGTGGCCCATTGTCTAAATTGAGTGATATATGATGATAAAAAATTCATTGGAAATAAAAGGCTCGCTTGACCTGCTTCCGCCAGAGCCTATTGCCGTAATCGGCATGGCGGGTTTTTTTCCCGGGGCAAGTAACCTTCTTCAATACTGGGATAATTTACTCGAAGGCAGAGATTGTATTGTTGAAGTTCCGCCAGAACGTTGGTCGTTGGACGGCTTTTTCACGCCTCATCAGTTTAGGGGGGCGACGGGGGCGACAAGTTATTGTAAGTGGGGCGGGTTTCTTGATGCCGAGCAGACAAAAGAGCTGTTGGCTGCTGAATTTAATTGCGATGTAAAGGATAGGCAGAGCAAACTAATTTTACGAACGATCGGCGCGGCATTGCAGTCGCTGGAAAAAAGTTCATCGTCATCGTCTGAAGACTATCGGAAAACTACAGGGGTGTACGTGGGCGCGATTCCTTTTGTCGAGGACGCGAACATTGGAGCCTTTGAGATCGTAGGGAATGGGCAACTCGCTGGTGCGATTTCTAGAGCCCACGGTTTGTCTGGGCCTAGCATAGTGCTAGATCTGCATAGTGCCTCTGCGATCAGTGCTCTGCATCTGGCTTGCGCTGGGCTGCGTGCAGGTGATTGCGAGACTGCAATAGCCGCGGCAGGCATGATGCTCAACAAGGACCATTTTGTCTTTGGAAGCCAAGCAGGAATATTGGCTAATGATCCAACTTATCGAAGTTATGCTCAGGAAAGAAGTGGAATTATATTAGGAGAAGGGGCCGGAGCGGTTGTCTTGAGGCCGCTGTCCAAAGCTGTGGCAAATCAAGATCCAATACTGGCAGTCATTCGTACGACCAATCATGGTTTTATCGGTAATCATAATGTGAATAGCAGTGATGACCTGCTCATCTCCCTAGACTTTGAGAAAGTAACTAGTTTGGTTGAAGGGGCCATCATGCGTGCACGCGTGGATCCCCAGTCTATTAGTTACTTGGATTGCGCTGCTCCAGGCCTTCCAATTGGTGATGTGCTTGAACTTGAGGCCACCCTAAAAGCATTCTCCAACTTGACGTCGGCTAAGAATTTTTGTGCGGTCGGCTCGGTCAAGCCAAATATCGGCCATCTCGCTGCTGCATCCGGAATATCCCAATTGATCAAGGTAATACTGCAGATAAAAAACAAGAAAATATCACCTATGATAAAAGCACTTCCTATTGATCGTGAGATAAACCTTGAAGATACAGCCTTTTATCTAAAGCATGAACTCGCTGAATGGAAACGTCCGGTGAGGCTTGTGGGAGGAGTTGAGTACGAACACCCCCGAAGAGCCTTAGTCAATTCTTTCGGGTATGGGGGTTTTTTTGCGTGCGCGATTGTTGAGGAGTGCTTGGAGGAGAGCAGGGGTTAACTTAGCGTCATGGATGTTTTGCGCTTGATCTGTGGAAGTGGTTTTGGAAGTTCCGCTATTGAGGTGCGTGCAAGTAAATAACGGGAGTTGGTTTTTCTTCGTGTGACGTTCTTTGTTCGAAGTCTTGAGCGTTTGTATGCAGAGTGAAACCGTAGTGAGGGTTACTATGATCGAAACCGGATACCACACCCTGCGTGTGCGCCACGAGGACAACATCTGCTTCGTGCAGCTGTATCGGCCCGAGGCCAACAACACCATCGACGATCGCCTGGTCGCCGAGCTGGCCGACCTGCTGGAACGACTGGATGAGCGCGTGACGGTACTGGTGCTCGAAGGGCTGCCGCAGGTGTTCTGCTTCGGCATGGACTTCGCGCTGGTGCGCAAGCTGGCCAACGACCCCCAGGCCAGTTCCAGCGTGCTCGATCCGGCCACCCTCTACGACCTATGGCTGCGCCTGGCGACCGGGCCGTTCGTGGTGCTGTCCTACGTGCGCGGCAAGGTCAATGCCGGTGGTGTCGGGTTCGTCGCCGCCAGCGATATCGTGATCGCCGACCAGAGCGCCTCGTTCAGCCTTTCGGAGCTGCTGTTCGGGCTGATGCCGGCCTGCGTATTGCCGTTCCTGGAGCGCCGCATCGGCCCGCAGCGCGCCCACTACATGACGTTGATGACCAGCGCGATAGGTGTTGACCAGGCCCTGGCCTGGGGCCTGGTGGATGCCTGCGCGGCCGATGGCGACAACCTGCTGCGCAAGCACCTGTTGCGCTTGCGGCGCCTGTCCCGGCCGGGGGTGGCGCGCTACAAGCAATTTCGTGGCGCGCTGTGCGGCGCGCCACGACTCGATCGCGACGCCGCGCTGGCGGCCAACCGGCAGGTGTTCAGCGATCCGCAGAACCTTTCGAACATCGTGCGTTACGTCGAGACGGGCGCGTTCCCGTGGGAGCAGGTGTGATATGAACGACGATCTGGTACAGCTCGAGCAGGTAACGCCAGCGATCGTGCAGGTCACCATGACCGATCGCATCCACAAGAACGGATTCTCCACTGGCCTGGCCCAGGCACTGATCCGCACCTTCGAGACGGTGCGTAGCAATCCGGCGTGGAAGGTGGTGGTCCTGACTGGCTACGACACCTACTTCTGCACCGGCGGCACCCAGCAAATGCTGCTCGAGCTGGCCGACGGGCGCGGCCAGTTCACCGACTACCCGATCTACGAATTGCCGCTGACCTGCGAGATCCCGGTAGTGGCGGCCATGCAGGGGCATGCGATTGGTGGCGGGCTGGTGTTCGGCCTGTTCGCCGACCTGGCGGTGCTCAGTCGCGAGAGCGTATATGCGGCGAACTTCATGCGCTATGGCTTCACCCCGGGGTTCGGCGCGACCCTGGTGCTGCAGGAGAAGCTCGGCCTGGCGCTGGCTCAGGAACTGCTGATGACTGCCGAGAACTATCGCGGCGACGAGCTGGCCGGCCGCGGCATCCCGTTCCCGGTGTTGCCACGGGCGAACGTGCTGGCCCATGCCCATGAACTGGCGACGCAATTGGCCGAGAAACCCCGGCATTCATTGGTGACCCTCAAGGCGCACCTGACCTCTGGCCTGCGTGCGCAGTTGCCCGCGGTCACGGCCCGCGAGGTGCAGATGCACGAGCAAACCTTCCATCACCCCGAGGTGCGAGAGCGCATCAAGGCACTGTTCGGCAACTGATTAACCATTGCCCGGTGCGATATTCCTTCAATAGCGAGGCACAAGCATGACCAGAGAACAGGTATTCGAATTGATCGTCCGTCACGTCCGACAAGTGATTCCCACCCTTGCCAGCCATGCGTTCACCCGCGGCGACCGCTTGCGTGACCTGGGTGCGAACTCGGTGGATCGCGCGGAAATCGTGATGCTGGTGCTGGAGTCGCTGTCCCTGAGCATTCCTCGGGTGGAGCTGTTCGGCCCGGGCAATATCGGC
>NZ_NEIQ01000039.1:0-8809 GCF_002112765.1 Pseudomonas sp. B6(2017)
CGCCACTGGAACTGTCGCAGAAGGCGGCTCCATTGTTTATACCGCCACCCTGACCAACGCTGCCGGTACTCCGGTCACCGTGACCCTGAGCAACGGCGCCGTAATCACCATCGAAGCCGGTAAAACCACCGGTACCGTGACCGTCCCTGCTCCGGCCGATGACGTCTATAAAGACGCCGGTAAAGTCGAGGCGACCATTACCAAAGCCGAAGGCGGCAACTTCGAAAACCTGGTGACTAACCCTGCGCCAGCCGTCACTAACGTGACCGACACCATCGATGATTCGACCGTTTCGCTCAAAGCGACTCCATCGGCGGCTGAAGGCGGCCAAATCACCTACACCGTGACTGTCACTGCGCCAGTTACCGGTTCGCCTGTGACTGTCACGTTGGCCAATGGCGAGAAGATCACCATTCCGGTTGGTGAAACCACTGCTTCGATCAACGTCACCGCTCCAAACGACGCCTTGGTTGGCCACACTTCGGTGACCAACTCCATTACCGATGTGAGTGGTGGTAACTACGAAAACCTGGTCGCTGATAAGACCCCGGTGAATACCAACGTCACCGACACCGTCGACGACACTGGCTTGAGCTTGAGTGCTACTGGAACTGTGGCTGAGGGTGGCCAGATCACCTACACCGCGACACTGACCAATGCCGCAGGTAGCCCAGTCACCGTAACGCTGTCTAACGGTGCGGTGATTACTATTGAGGCGGGTAAAACCACTGGCACCGTGACCGTTCCGGCGCCTGCCGATGACGTCTACAAGGACGCCGGCAAGGTCGAAGCGACCATTACCAAAGCCGAGGGCGGCAACTTCGAGAACCTGGTTACCAACCCGGCGCCAGCGGTTACGAACGTCACTGACACCATCGATGATTCGACTGTATCGCTGAAGGCAACGCCTTCGACCGCTGAAGGTGGCCAGATCACCTATACCGTGACCGTCACTGCACCTGTGACTGGCTCGCCTGTGACTGTCACTTTGGCCAATGGTGAAAAAATCACCATTCCAGTGGGTGAAACCACCGCCTCGATCAACGTCACTGCCCCGAACGACGCGCTGGTTGGCCATAGCTCCGTCACCAACTCCATCACCGACGTGACTGGCGGTAACTACGAGAACCTGGTCGCCGATAAGACGCCGGTGAATACCAACGTCACTGACACTGTTGATGACACCGGTCTGAGCTTGAGCGCTACTGGTACGGTCGCCGAAGGCGGCTCCATTGTTTATACCGCCACCCTGACCAACGCTGCCGGTACTCCGGTCACCGTGACCCTGAGCAACGGTGCCGTAATCACTATCGAAGCGGGCAAGACCACTGGCACCGTGACCGTTCCGGCTCCGGCAGACGACGTCTATAAAGATGCTGGAAAAGTCGAAGCCACTATCACCAAGGCCGAGGGCGGCAACTTCGAGAACTTGGTGCCGAGTACAACTCCGGCTGTTACTGAAGTTACCGACACCATCGATGATTCGACCGTGTCGTTGAAGGCGACTCCGTCGGCGGCTGAAGGCGGACAGATCACCTATACCGTGACTGTCACTGCCCCAGTCACCGGTTCGCCGGTCGTAGTGACCCTGGCCAATGGTGAAAAGATCACCATTCCAGTGGGTGAAACCACCGCCTCGATCAACGTCACTGCCCCGAACGACGCCCTGGTTGGTCACTCTTCCGTGACCAACTCGATCACCGATGTGAGCGGTGGCAACTACGAGAACCTGGTCGCCGATAAAACCCCGGTGAATACCAACGTCACCGACACTGTTGATGACACTGGCCTCAGCCTTTCGGCCACCGGAACCGTTGCCGAAGGTGGCCAGATCACCTACACCGCAACCCTGACCAACGCTGCCGGCACGCCGGTCACCGTGACCCTGAGCAACGGCGCGGTGATCACCATTGAAGCGGGCAAGACCACTGGCACCGTGACCGTTCCGGCTCCGGCAGACGACGTCTATAAAGATGCTGGAAAAGTCGAAGCCACTATCACCAAAGCCGAGGGCGGCAACTTCGAGAACTTGGTGCCGAGTACAACTCCGGCTGTTACTGAAGTTACCGACACTATCGATGATTCGACCGTGTCGTTGAAGGCAACACCTTCGGCGGCTGAGGGCGGTCAAATCACTTACACCGTCACCGTGACCGCGCCAGTTACCGGCTCGCCTGTGACCGTAACCCTGGCCAATGGTGAAAAGATCACCATTCCAGTGGGTGAAACCACCGCCTCGATCAACGTCACTGCACCTAATGACGCACTGGTTGGCCATAGCTCCGTCACCAACTCGATCACTGACGTAAGTGGCGGTAACTACGAGAACCTGGTCGCCGATAAGACCCCGGTGAATACCAACGTCACCGATACCGTTGATGACACCGGTCTGAGCTTGAGCGCTACTGGTACGGTCGCCGAAGGTGGCCAGATCACCTACACCGCAACCCTGACCAACGCCGCGGGTAGCCCAGTCACCGTGACCCTGAGCAACGGCGCCGTAATCACCATCGAAGCCGGTAAAACCACCGGCACTGTGACCGTCCCTGCCCCGGCAGACGACGTCTACAAAGACGCCGGCAAGGTCGAAGCGACCATTACCAAGGCTGAAGGCGGCAACTTCGAGAACCTGGTTACCAACCCGGCACCAGCGGTCACCAACGTCACTGACACCATCGACGACTCCACCGTGTCGTTGAAAGCGACTCCATCGGCGGCCGAAGGCGGACAGATCACCTATACCGTGACTGTCACTGCCCCCGTAACAGGTTCGCCTGTGGTCGTGACCCTGGCCAATGGCGAGAAGATCACGATCCCGGTTGGCGAAACCACCGCCTCGATCAACATCACCGCACCGAACGATGCGTTGGTCGGCCACAGCTCCGTCACCAACTCCATTACCGATGTGAGCGGTGGCAACTACGAGAACCTCGTAGCCGATAAGACCCCGGTGAATACCAACGTCACTGACACTGTTGATGACACCGGTCTGAGCTTGAGCGCTACCGGGACTGTCGCCGAAGGTGGCCAGATCACCTACACCGCGACACTGACCAACGCCGCGGGTAGCCCAGTCACCGTGACCCTGAGCAACGGCGCCGTAATCACCATTGAAGCGGGCAAGACCACCGGTACAGTCACTGTTCCGGCGCCTGCCGATGACGTCTATAAAGACGCCGGTAAAGTCGAAGCCACCATCACCAAAGCCGAAGGCGGCAATTTCGAAAACCTGGTGACTAACCCTGCGCCAGCCGTCACTAACGTGACCGACACCATCGATGACTCGACTGTGTCGCTGAAGGCAACGCCTTCGACCGCTGAAGGTGGCCAAATCACTTATACCGTCACCGTGACCGCGCCAGTTACCGGCTCGCCTGTGACCGTGACCCTGGCCAATGGTGAAAAAATCACCATCCCAGTGGGTGAAACCACCGCCTCGATCAACGTCACCGCTCCAAACGACGCACTGATTGGTCACTCTTCCGTCACCAACTCGATCACCGATGTGAGCGGTGGCAATTACGAGAATCTGGTCGCTGATAAGACTCCGGTTAACACCAACGTCACCGATACCGTTGATGACACGGGCCTCAGCCTTTCGGCCACCGGAACCGTGGCCGAAGGTGGCCAGATCACCTACACCGCTACCTTGACCAACGCTGCCGGTACGCCAGTCACCGTGACTCTGAGCAACGGCGCCGTAATCACCATCGAGGCGGGCAAGACCACTGGTACCGTAACCGTCCCTGCTCCGGCCGACGACGTCTATAAAGACGCCGGCAAGGTCGAAGCCACCATTACCAAAGCCGAGGGCGGCAACTTCGAGAACTTGGTGCCGAGTACAACTCCGGCTGTTACTGAAGTTACCGACACCATCGATGATTCGACCGTGTCGTTGAAGGCAACACCTTCGGCGGCTGAGGGCGGTCAAATCACTTACACCGTCACCGTGACCGCGCCAGTTACCGGCTCGCCTGTGGTCGTGACCCTGGCCAATGGCGAGAAGATTACTATCCCAGTCGGTGAAACCACTGCTTCGATCAACGTCACTGCACCTAATGACGCACTGGTTGGTCACTCTTCCGTCACCAACTCGATCACCGATGTGAGCGGTGGTAACTACGAAAACCTCGTAGCCGATAAGACTCCGGTGAATACCAACGTCACCGATACCGTTGATGACACCGGTCTGAGCTTAAGCGCTACCGGGACTGTCGCCGAAGGCGGTTCCATTGTTTACACCGCCACGCTGACCAACGCTGCGGGCAGCCCAGTCACCGTGACCCTGTCTAACGGCGCGGTGATTACTATTGAGGCGGGTAAAACCACTGGCACCGTGACCGTTCCGGCTCCGGCAGACGACGTCTACAAAGACGCCGGTAAAGTCGAAGCGACCATTACCAAGGCTGAAGGCGGCAAATTCGAAAACCTGGTGACCAATCCAACCCCAGCCGTCACCAACGTCACTGACACCATCGACGACTCCACCGTGTCGTTGAAGGCGACGCCTTCGGCAGCCGAAGGTGGCCAGATCACCTACACCGTGACCGTCACTGCACCTGTGACTGGCTCGCCTGTGACTGTCACTTTGGCCAATGGCGAAAAGATCACCATCCCAGTCGGTGAAACCACCGCCTCGATCAACGTCACTGCCCCGAACGACGCACTGGTTGGTCACTCTTCCGTCACCAACTCGATCACCGATGTGAGCGGTGGTAACTACGAGAACCTCGTAGCCGATAAGACTCCGGTTAACACCAACGTTACCGATACCGTTGATGACACTGGCCTCAGCCTCTCCGCCACTGGAACTGTGGCTGAGGGTGGCCAGATCACCTACACCGCGACACTGACCAACGCCGCAGGTAGCCCAGTCACCGTAACGCTGTCTAACGGCGCCGTAATCACCATCGAAGCCGGTAAAACCACCGGTACCGTGACCGTCCCTGCTCCGGCCGATGACGTCTATAAAGACGCCGGTAAAGTCGAGGCGACCATTACCAAAGCCGAAGGCGGCAACTTCGAGAACCTGGTTACCAACCCGGCGCCAGCCGTCACTAACGTGACCGACACCATCGATGACTCGACTGTGTCGCTGAAGGCAACGCCTTCGACCGCTGAAGGTGGCCAAATCACTTATACCGTCACCGTGACCGCGCCAGTTACCGGCTCGCCTGTGGTCGTCACCCTGGCCAATGGTGAAAAAATCACCATTCCAGTGGGTGAAACCACTGCCTCGATCAACGTCACTGCTCCAAACGACGCGCTGGTTGGCCACACTTCGGTGACCAACTCCATCACCGATGTGAGCGGTGGCAATTACGAGAATCTGGTCGCTGATAAGACCCCGGTGAATACCAACGTCACCGATACCGTCGACGACACTGGCCTCAGTCTCTCCGCCACTGGAACTGTCGCAGAAGGCGGCTCCATTGTTTATACCGCCACCCTGACCAACGCTGCCGGTACTCCGGTCACCGTGACCCTGAGCAACGGCGCTGTCATCACCATTGAAGCTGGCAAGACCACCGGTACCGTGACCGTCCCTGCTCCGGCCGATGACGTCTATAAAGACGCCGGTAAAGTCGAAGCCACCATCACCAAAGCTGAAGGCGGTAATTTCGAGAACTTGGTGCCGAGTACAACTCCGGCTGTTACTGAAGTTACCGACACCATCGATGATTCGACCGTATCGCTGAAGGCGACCCCTTCGGCAGCTGAAGGTGGCCAGATCACTTACACCGTGACTGTCACTGCCCCAGTCACCGGTTCGCCGGTCGTAGTGACCCTGGCCAATGGTGAAAAAATCACCATTCCAGTCGGTGAAACCACTGCCTCGATCAACGTCACTGCACCGAACGACGCCCTGGTTGGTCACTCTTCCGTCACCAACTCGATCACTGATGTGAGCGGTGGCAACTACGAGAACCTCGTAGCCGATAAGACCCCGGTCAACACCAACATCACCGACACTGTCGACGACACTGGCCTCAGCCTTTCGGCCACCGGAACCGTGGCTGAAGGCGGCTCCATTATTTACACCGCCACCCTGACCAACGCTGCCGGTACTCCGGTCACCGTGACCCTGAGCAACGGCGCGGTGATCACCATTGAAGCGGGCAAGACCACCGGTACAGTCACCGTCCCTGCTCCGGCCGACGACGTCTATAAAGACGCCGGCAAGGTCGAAGCGACCATTACCAAAGCCGAAGGCGGCAATTTCGAAAACCTGGTGACTAACCCTGCGCCAGCCGTCACTAACGTGACCGACACCATCGATGACTCGACTGTGTCGCTGAAGGCAACGCCTTCGACCGCTGAAGGTGGCCAGATCACCTACACCGTGACCGTCACCGCTCCAGTGACTGGCTCTCCAGTCGTGGTGACCTTGGCCAATGGTGAAAAAATCACCATTCCAGTGGGTGAAACCACCGCCTCGATCAACGTCACTGCACCAAACGATGCCCTGGTTGGTCACAGCTCTGTCACCAACGCCATCACCGATGTGAGCGGTGGCAACTACGAGAACCTGGTCGCCGATAAGACCCCGGTGAATACCAACGTCACTGACACTGTTGATGACACTGGCCTCAGTCTCTCCGCTACTGGAACTGTGGCTGAGGGTGGCCAGATCACCTACACCGCTACCTTGACCAATGCTGCCGGCACCCCTGTCACCGTGACCCTGTCTAACGGCGCGGTGATCACCATTGAGGCGGGTAAAACCACCGGCACTGTGACCGTCCCTGCTCCGGCCGACGACGTCTATAAAGACGCCGGAAAGGTCGAAGCCACCATCACCAAAGCCGAAGGCGGTAATTTCGAGAACCTGGTTACCAACCCGGCGCCAGCGGTTACGAACGTCACTGACACCATCGACGACTCGACAGTGTCGTTGAAAGCAACCCCATCGGCGGCTGAAGGCGGCCAGATCACCTATACCGTGACCGTCACTGCACCCGTAACAGGTTCGCCTGTGGTCGTGACCCTGGCCAATGGCGAGAAGATTACTATCCCAGTCGGTGAAACCACCGCCTCGATCAACGTCACTGCCCCGAACGACGCGCTGGTTGGTCACTCTTCCGTGACCAACTCGATCACCGATGTGAGCGGCGGCAACTACGAGAACCTCGTAGCCGATAAGACTCCGGTTAACACCAACGTCACCGACACCGTCGATGACACTGGGCTCAGCCTCTCCGCCACTGGAACTGTCGCAGAAGGCGGCTCCATTGTTTATACCGCCACCCTGACCAACGCTGCCGGTACTCCGGTCACCGTGACCCTGAGCAACGGCGCGGTGATCACCATTGAAGCGGGCAAGACCACCGGTACAGTCACTGTTCCGGCGCCTGCCGATGACGTCTATAAAGACGCCGGTAAAGTCGAGGCGACCATTACCAAAGCCGAAGGCGGCAATTTCGAAAACCTGGTGACTAACCCTGCGCCAGCGGTTACGAACGTCACTGACACTATCGACGACTCCACCGTGTCGTTGAAAGCGACTCCATCGGCGGCCGAAGGCGGGCAGATCACCTACACCGTCACCGTGACCGCGCCAGTCACCGGTTCGCCTGTGGTCGTCACCCTGGCCAATGGTGAAAAAATCACCATTCCAGTAGGTGAAACCACCGCCTCGATCAACGTCACTGCACCTAATGACGCACTGGTTGGCCACAGCTCCGTCACCAACTCCATCACCGATGTGACTGGCGGTAACTACGAGAACCTGGTCGCCGATAAGACCCCGGTGAATACCAACGTCACTGACTCCGTCGATGACACTGGCCTCAGCCTCTCTGCCACTGGAACCGTGGCCGAAGGTGGCCAGATCACCTACACCGCTACCTTGACCAACGCTGCCGGCACGCCGGTCACCGTGACCCTGAGCAACGGCGCAGTGATCACCATCGAGGCTGGCAAAACTACCGGCACCGTTACGGTTCCAGCGCCAGCAGACGACGTCTATAAAGATGCTGGAAAAGTCGAAGCCACTATCACCAAAGCCGAGGGCGGCAACTTCGAGAACCTGGTTACCAACCCGGCGCCAGCGGTCACTAACGTGACCGACACCATCGACGACTCGACTGTATCGCTGAAGGCGACCCCTTCGGCAGCTGAAGGCGGACAGATCACCTATACCGTGACTGTCACTGCACCTGTGACTGGCTCTCCAGTCGTGGTGACCTTGGCCAATGGTGAAAAAATCACCATTCCAGTCGGTGAAACCACCGCCTCGATCAACGTCACTGCCCCGAACGACGCGCTGGTTGGCCATAGCTCCGTCACCAACTCGATCACTGACGTGACTGGCGGTAACTACGAGAACCTGGTTGCCGATAAGACCCCGGTGAATACCAACGTTACCGACACCGTTGATGACACCGGTCTGAGCTTGAGCGCTACCGGGACTGTCGCCGAAGGCGGTTCCATCGTCTACACCGCAACCCTGACCAACGCCGCGGGCAGCCCAGTCACCGTAACGCTGTCTAACGGCGCCGTAATCACCATCGAAGCGGGTAAAACCACTGGTACCGTCACCGTTCCGGCTCCGGCCGACGACGTCTACAAGGACGCCGGTAAAGTCGAGGCGACCATTACCAAAGCCGAAGGCGGTAATTTCGAGAACCTGGTTACCAACCCGGCGCCCGCGGTCACGAACGTCACTGACACCATCGATGACTCGACGGTGACGCTGAAGGCAACTCCGTCGACCGCTGAAGGTGGCCAGATCACCTACACCGTGACCGTCACCGCTCCAGTGACTGGCTCTCCAGTCGTGGTGACCTTGGCCAATGGTGAAAAAATC
>NZ_NEIQ01000040.1:0-8168 GCF_002112765.1 Pseudomonas sp. B6(2017)
GACGCCGGGGTCCTGGTGGAATACCCCGATGTGCGGAACATGCCCCCGCCACTCAAGACAACGGCAGCGCCATCACCGGCCGTCCCGTCCGGACAGTGGCCGCAGGTGGTAGGCCAATTGCTGCTGGGGGTGTTGGGCGAAGCCCGGGCCGAGGCCTATGGCGAGCACGTGCCATTGATGGAAATGGGCCTGACGTCGTTGCAGATGCTCGATTTGCGCCATCGCCTGGCGGAGCGCCTGGCCAGCCCGCTGCCGGCCACGTTCTTTTTCCAGCATGGGACCCCGGCGGCGATCATCGCCTATCTGCAAAACCACGGCGCCCCGGCCCACGAGCGAACCAGGCACGCGCCTCCACCGGCAGCCGAGCCGGCGCCTTGCACTCCCGGCCCCGGGGGCATCGCCATCGTCGGCGTGGGCTGTCGCTTTCCTGGCGGCGCCTCCTCACCGGAGCGTTTCTGGAGCCTGTTGCAACAGGGCGTCGATGCGGTTGGTCAGCGGGATGGCCTGGACGACGAGCCGGAGCGCGGTGGTTTCATCGAGGGGGCGCAGGAGTTCGACCCACGTTTCTTTCGCATTTCCCCCAGGGAGGCGCAGCTGCTCGATCCCCGGCAGCGGCTGTTGCTGGAAACCGCCTGGGAGGCACTGGAGCAGGCGGCGATCGCGCCAGGCAGCTTGCGTGGCTCCAGCACCGGGGTGTTCGTCGGCCTGATGGGACATGGCTATGACGTGCTCTTGCGGCAAACGGCGCAGGGGCACGAGTCCAGGCCGGCCTTCACCACTGGCAACGCGGCCTCGGTCGCCGCCGGGCGGTTGGCGTACTTCTTCGACTGGCATGGGCCGGCGCTCTCGGTGGACACCGCTTGCAGTTCATCGCTGGTGGCGATCCACCTGGCCTGTGAAAGCCTGCTGGGCGGCAAGTGCCAGATGGCCCTGGCCGGTGGCGTGAACCTGCTGCTGGATCAGGCGGAGTCCGAGGCCTTCCGCGCTGCCGGCATGCTCTCGCCGCGCGGCCGTTGCAGCACCTTCGATGAGGCCGCCGATGGCTATGTCCGGGGCGAAGGCTGCGGACTGCTGGTGCTCAAGCGTCATGCCGACGCCCTGGCTGCCGGCGACTCGATATGGGCGGTCATCCGCGGCAGTGCGATCAATCACGATGGCGCCAGTGCCGGGCTGACCGTGCCGAACCA
Source organism: Pseudomonas sp. B6(2017) (assembly GCF_002112765.1). Lineage (NCBI taxonomy): Bacteria > Pseudomonadati > Pseudomonadota > Gammaproteobacteria > Pseudomonadales > Pseudomonadaceae > Pseudomonas > Pseudomonas sp. B6(2017). Next base: position 1,188 of record NZ_NEIQ01000040.1, read on the forward strand.
GGCGGCCCAGCGCGTGGTCATCGAAGCCGCGCTGGCCCAGGCCAGCCTGGCCCCGCATCAGGTGCAGTACCTGGAAGCCCACGGCACCGGTACCCGCTTGGGCGATCCGATCGAGGTGCAGGCCGCCGCCCAGGCATTGGGGGCTGGCCGACAAGCGCAGCGTCCGCTGTTGCTCGGTTCGGTCAAGACCCAGCTTGGGCACCTTGAGGCCGCCGCCGGCGTGGCGGGGCTGATCAAGGTCATCCTCGCCATGCGTAAGGGACAGATTCCCGGGCAGCTGCATTTTCGCTCACCCAACCCGCAGGTGGACTGGGCCAACCTGCCGGTGCAGGTGGTCGACCGGCCGCGCCCGTGGTTCGCCGGCCGGCGGATTGCCGGCGTCAGCAGCTTCGGTTTCAGCGGCACCAACGCCCATGTGCTGCTGGAAGCCTGTGAACCACCGCCATCTGCCGCAGCGGATATTGCTGAGCCAGTGCTGATCCTGCTTTCGGCGCGGACCCGCGACAGCCTGCTGGCCAGCGCCGAACGCTTGCGCGCGGTGGTGACGGATGGCCGATTCGCCCCGGCGCAGTTGCGCGATATCGCCTACACCCTGCAGGTCGGGCGTGAGGCCATGGCTCATCGCCTGGCGCTGCTGGCCCGTTCATTGGCGGAGCTGGCCAGCAAACTGGCAGGGCTGGGCCAGCCCGGGGTCGAGGCTGGCGAGCTGTGGCAGGGCGAAGCCTCCCAGGATCACCCGCCGCCTGCCGATGCCCCGGCCAACGTGGCCCAGGAACGGCTGCAAGTCCTGGCGCAACGCTGGGTCCAGGGAGCCGTCGTGGATTGGACGCCCCTCTACACAGCACCGTTGCCACGCCGGATCGACTTGCCGACCTATCCGTTCGCCCGCCAGCTCTGCTCGGTACTGCATGGAAGCACAACAGGGAGCATCACCATGGAGCGTCAACCCCCACAGTCGCCAACCACCGCTTTTGCGGGGGACTCGTCCCTGCCCGGGCTCGATGACGGCAAGCCGCGCAAGTTGCAGTTGCGCGCCCTGGAGGATGGACCCGCCATCGAGCCCCCGACGCCGGCGGAGCAGGCCGCGCCGGTAACCGCGCAAGACTCGCCCATGACCGCCCAACCGGTCGCGGCGCCCCGTACCCCGGAGGTTGCCCCCCATGTGCAAGCCGAGCGGCGCGCGCTACTTGAGCGCGAGCTGACCACCAGTCTCGCCGCCGCGCTGTTCCTCGATCCTGGCGAGATCGGCCTGGATCATTTGTTCGTCGACCTGGGCCTGGATTCGGTGATCGGTGTCGAATGGGTCCGTGATCTCAACCGGCGCTATGGCCTGGCGCTGAACGCACCTGTGGTTTATCAGCATTCCAGCGTCAGGCGCATGGCCGCCCTGGTCGAGCAGACCTTGCAGCCCAAGGCACCGATCCAGGTTCAAGCGCCACCGACCTCGCTTGCCCCGCAGCCGACTGTCGCCAGGGCTGCGGCCAGCCCACAACCGCCTGCACCACCAGAGACAGCGCCAATACCAGCCGCGCCTGCACCTAGTGCGGCCGGGACCGCAACGGCCAGCGAAGGTATCGCCATCATCGGCATGTCCGGGCGCTATCCGCAGGCACCGACGCTGGATGCCTACTGGGACAACCTGGTGGCCGGTCGCGACTGCGTCGAGGAGATCCCGCCAGCGCGCTGGAGCGTCGACGACTACTACGATCCCGAGGCCGGCAAGCCGGGCAAGACCTACAGCAAGTGGCTGGGCCGGCTGGATGACATCGACTGTTTCGATCCGTTGTTCTTCAACATCTCGCCGGCGGAGGCGGAATGGATCGACCCTCAGCAACGCCTGTTCCTGGAGGAGGGCTACAAGGCCTTCGAGGACGCGGGGTATCCGCCGCAGAAATTGAGCGATGCCCGTTGCGGGGTGTACCTGGGCATCATGGGCCCCAGTGAATACGGCTGGCTGGCCCAACAGCAGCGCGGCGCGGCGGAAATCACCGGCAGGAGCGAGGCGATAGCCGCCGCGCGCCTGGCCTACTTCCTCAATCTCAAGGGGCCGGCACTGCTGGTGGACACTGCTTGCTCGTCGTCCCTGGTGGCCACGCACCTGGCCTGCCAGGCGCTGCGCGGCGGCGAAGCGGATGTCGCCCTGGTGGGCGGCGCCACCCTGTACCTGTCGCCCGAGATATACATGAGCATGTGCAAGGCCGGCATGCTCTCGCCCACGGGCAAATGCCGGACCCTGGACAACGCCGCCGATGGCATCGTGCCCGGCGAGGGCGTCGGCGCCCTGGTACTCAAGCGCCTGGCCGATGCCGAGCGCGATGGCGATCGTATCCACGGTGTGATCGTCGCGTCGGGCATCAACCAGGATGGCAAGACCAACGGCATCACTGCGCCCAGCGCCAGCAGCCAGATCGCCCTGGAGCGCGAGGTGTACGCCCGCCACGGTATCGATCCGCGGAGCATCTCCTATGTCGAGTTGCACGGTACGGGAACCAAGCTGGGCGACCCGATCGAGCTGACAGCCCTGGATACGGTGTTCCGGGAACGGACCGAGCAGAGCAATTTCTGCGGCCTGGGTTCGGTCAAGAGCAACATCGGCCATACCACGGCAGCAGCCGGGGTCGCGGGGGTGCACAAGGTACTGCTGCAGATGCGCCACCGTGAACTGGCGCCGACCCTGCACTTCGCCACGCCGAACGAGCATTTCGATTTCGCCCGCTCGCCGTTCTTCGTCAATACCCATCACCAGAGCTGGCAAGTCGCCGCTGGCCAACCGCTGCGCGCGGCAGTCAGCGCCTTCGGCATCAGCGGCACCAATGCCCACGTAGTGATCGATGCCTACCAGCCGGCTGTCGCACCGGCGGCCGCCGAGGCGGGTGCCCCGGCGCTGCTGGTGCTGTCCGCGCAACGCGCTGACCGCTTGCAGGAATACGCCAAGGCGCTGTTGCGGTTCATCGAGCAGCAACCGCGACTCGACCTGGCGGCCCTGGCCTACAGCCTGCAAACCGGCCGCGCGGCCCTGGAGCAGCGGTTGGCCTTCGTCGCTACTTCGCTGGAGCAGGTACGCCAGGCGCTGCGCGACTTCATCAGCGGCACGCCATCGGCATGCCTGCTGAGCGGCGAGGTGGCGACGGCCAAGGATGCCGCTTCGGTGTTGGCCGGCGAAGAGGAGTTCCAGCAGCTGCTGGTCAGCCTGTTGGAGAAACGGCGCCTGCAGAAGCTGGCCGAACTCTGGGTCAGAGGGGTGGTGATCGACTGGTCGTGCTTGTATGGCGCCGATCGTCCGCGCCGTCTGTCGCTGCCGACCTATCCCTTCGCCCGGGAGCGCTATTGGGTAACGCCCCAGGCGGCGACTGGTTCAACGCCAGATGAGCGGGCGGTCCTGCACCCATTGCTCCACTGCAATAGTTCGACCCTGCACGAACAGCGCTACAGCACCCGACTCTCGGGCAACGAATGGTTCGTTCGCGAACACCGGGTGGCCGGGCAACCGGTGGTGCCGGGGGTGGTGCAACTGGAGTGGGCCCGCGCAGCGGCGGCCCTGGCCAGCGAACTGCCAGTGGGGCAGACGATGGTGCTGGAGGAGGTGGCCTGGTTGCGCCCGCTGGTGGTCAGCCAGCCGCTGCTGGTGCATATCGGCCTGGTGGAAGAGCCGGGGCGTGGGGTCCGTTATGAGATCCATAGCGGCACCGGCACGCAAAAACTGCTTTATAGCCAGGGCTGGGTGCGCCCCGCGAGCGGGCAACCAGCGCCGCAGGTCGACCTGGCCGCCGTAGGTGCGTCATGCCAGTCGCAGGTGGACGCAGCGAGCTGTTATGCGCGCTTCACCGAACAGGGCCTGGAGTACGGCGCGGGGTTTCGCGCCCTCAAGGAACTGCGCAGCGGTCCGCTGGCAGTGCTGGCGAGCCTGGCTGTGGCCAGCGCGGCACCGGGCTATACCTTGCCCCCATCCCTGCTGGATGGCGCATTGCAGGCTGCCACTGGCTGGCTGGCCAAGCCGGCGCTGCAACTGCCATTTGCCGTGACCCGGGTCGAACAGTGGGGTCCGCTACCGAACCCAGCATGGGCGGTGGTGCGGCACACCAGCGGGGAACAGGGCGCAGGGCAGAGCTTCGATGTCGACCTGGTGCACGCCGATGGCCAGGTGGCGGTGCGCTTGAGCGGCTTTTGCTGTCGCACGCCCGCGCAACCAGAGCTTGCGGGAGAGCTGACCCTGGCCCCGCGTTGGCAAGCGCTAGAGGCCGTGAGGACCATCGCCGATACCCAGGACCAGCATCTGCTGGAAGTTCCAGGAGCGATCGCTCGCCAATGGGGCACGCCCGATGGGGCGGCAGCCTGTGCCAGCTGGTTGGGCGCCAGGACCGGGTTCGACCATCTGCTCTGGCATGTGCCGCAGGGCCAGCCCGGGGTCGCACGGATCGGCCTGCAGCTGGTCCAGGCGCTTTTGGCCCTGGACTACGGTAGCCGGCCCCTGGCGTTGACGGTGGTCACCCGCCAGGCGCTGCCGGTTCTGGCCGCAGAAACCGGCGATCCAGAACAGGCCAGTGTCCACGGGCTGATGGGTTCGGTGGCCAAGGAATATAGCCATTGGCAGGTGCGCGTGCTCGACCTCGCCGGCCAGGCCCCCTGGCCTTCGGCGCAGGCTGGCCCGGATGTGCCAGAACTGCCGGGGGAAACCCTGGCCCTGCGCGACGGCCAATGGTATCGCCAGCGCCTGGTGCCCTGCGTACTGCCGGACGTCGGCGACAGTGCGCTGCGCGAACGGGGGGTCTACCTGATCCTCGGTGGTGCCGGCGGCCTGGGCACGGTCTTCAGTGAATACCTGATCCGTCGCTACCAGGCCCAGGTGATATGGCTGGGCCGCCGTGAGGCCGATGCGGCGATCGAGGCGCAACGGGCGCGCCTGGGCAGCCTCGGCCCCACGCCGCTCTACCTGCGGGCGGACGCCAACGACCGAGCGGCGCTGGAAGCCGCCGAGCAAACCGTTCGCCGCCGTTACGGCGCGGTGCATGGCGTGGTGCACGCCGCCATCGTGCTGGAGGATCGCGGCGTGGCGCAGATGGCCCCCGGGGTATTCGATGCCGCGCTACGGGCCAAGGCGGCCACCAGCGAGAACCTCGATGCGGTGTTCGGCCGGCAAGACCTGGATTTCATGCTGTTTTTCTCATCGATGCAAAGCTTCATCCGCGCCCCGGGCCAGGCCAACTACGCCGCCGGTTGCTGCTACGCCGATGCTTTTGCCCTGGGCCTGCGGGAGCGGCCATACCCGGTGAAGATCATAAACTGGGGCTATTGGGGCAGTGTCGGCATAGTGGCCAAGGCCAGCTATCGGCAGCGCATGGAGGCGGCCGGGATCGGCTCGATCGAAGCACCACAGGCCATGGCGCTGCTGGAGCGCCTGCTGGCCAGCCCACTGCCACAGCTGGCGTTCTTCAAGGCCCGGCATGCGCAAGCCGCGAGCCAATGGGCAGTGGCGGATGATCGCCAGTTGCAGATCAACGCGTCGGTGGCCCCGGTGATCTTGAATGGCGACGCCTCGCTTGGCCTGCCGCAGCGGGCGGCTCCGGTGCTGGCCGAACTGGAGCGCGCCCTGGCGCAGCTGCTACGTAATCTGCTGGCCCATCAGGGCTGGGAGCATGGCCCTGCAGGCCTGGCTTCGGCCTACGTCGGTTGGCGCGAGGATGCCCTGCGCCTGCTGGACGCCAGTGGCCAGGCGCAGGCGGCGACGGACTGGCCTGGCGCCTGGCGACAATGGGAGGCCGACCGCGAACGCCTGCTGCAAGGCCCCGAGCAGGCCGCGGTGCACAACCAGATCCGCTTGCTCGATGCCGTGCTGCCGGCGTTGCCCGGGATACTGCGCGCAGAGTGCGCGGCCACCGCAGTGCTGTTCCCGGGCGGCAGCGTGGAGCGGGTGCAGGGTATCTATCGCGGCCATCCACTGGCCGACTACTTCAACGCCGTGCTGGCGGAACAGCTGCTGGCCTATGTGACACAGCGCCTGGCCGCTGATCCCCAAACACGGTTGCGGATCATCGAGATCGGCGCGGGAACCGGCGGCACCAGCGAGCGGCTGTTCCAGCACTTGGCGCCCTATGCGCAGGCGATCGACGAGTACTGCTACACCGATGTGTCAGAGGCATTCCTGGCCCATGGGCGTGAGCAGTACGGGGAGCAGGCGTCGTACCTGCGTACCGGCAACCTGGACATAGAACGCGATCCACGCAGCCAGGGTTTCGAACCCGGGCACTACGACGTGGTGGTAGCGGCCAATGTCCTGCATGCGACGCAAGACATCCGCCGCACCCTGCGGCACGTCAAGAGCCTGCTGCGGGGCAATGGCCTGCTGTTGCTCAACGAACTGACCCAGGCCAGCCTGTTCACCCACCTGACCTTCGGCTTGCTCGATGGTTGGCGAATGGCGACCGACGTTGCGCTGCGGGTTCCCGGAACCCCGGCATTGGCGCCATCGACCTGGCGGCAGGTGCTGGAGCTCGAGGGTTATGGCTCGCTGAACCAGCCGGCGGCAGCGGCCCATGGCCTGGGCCAGCAAATCGTCACCGGCATCAGCGATGGGGTGATCGAGTTCCAGGGCGAGGCAGCGCGGCAAGCAGGGCATGAGAGCGGCGACAGTGCTGCCCGGGAAACTTGCCCAGCAAGCCCGGCGCCGAGCTCGCAGCCAACGGACTTGGCGCAAGAGCGCGGGATGCCGGTGCGCCAGGCGATCCACGAGGCGCTGTTGGAAGTGCTGAAACTCGACCGCGCCCGGGTGCAGGAGGACCAGGCCTTTGCCAACTACGGTGTGGACTCGATCACCGGCATCACCTTGATCAACGCGCTCAACCAGAAGCTCGGCCTGCGCCTGCCGGTCACGGCACTGTTCGATTTTCCGTCGCTCAGGGCGCTGGCCGAGCATATCCAGCGCACGTACCCGTCCCTGGAACAACAAACCAGCCGTGCCGAGGCGCCTGCCGCCAGGCGGCCGGT
>NZ_NEIQ01000041.1:0-6661 GCF_002112765.1 Pseudomonas sp. B6(2017)
CTCCCCGCCCGCCCACTCCAACAGGCCATGGAGGAAGGTGCCGGGATTCGGTCCACGGGGGAAACGGTGGATATCGCCACTGCTGGCGACCACTTCCCGAGGGGCCTCGGGATCCAGGCGCTCGTCGTCGAACAGCTTCTGGGCCTGGGGATCGTCCGGCGCCTGGCTGGCGCTGCCCAGGGTGTCGCTGATGCGCAGGGCGCTGTAGGACGCGATCCACCAGTGCTCCGCCGCACGTCGTGCGGGCACCAGCGGGGCCAGCAGGCGGGCCGGGTTGCGAGGCGGATGGAAACGCTGGTCATCGACGGCCGGCAACTCGCCCACGCCGATGGCCGGGCAGCCTTGCTGCAGATCCAGCAGCCAACGCTGCAGGCCCGTGGATTCAGTGAGTGCCGCACCGCCCCCCAAGAGATAGCCCAGGGCCGAAAGATGCAGGATGGAACTGCCCTGGTTGCCCCGCTTGAGATCGGCAACCCCCAGCCAGCAGGCATGCCGGGCCCGGGTCAGGGCCACATAGAGCAGGCGCAGGTCCTCGGCCAGGCGTTCTTCGTCGGCCTGGGCGATCAGTTGCTCGGTGGGTCGCAGGCTGACCTGGGGCTTGCCGGCGCCATCGTGGTAATGCAACGGCAAGCGGCTGCCGTCCACCGGTTTGGTGGAACAGATGAATGGCAGGAAGACCAAGGGATACTCCAGGCCCTTGGACTTGTGGATGGTGACCACCTTGACCAGTTGTTCATCGCTTTCCAGGCGCAGGATCTGCTCTTCGCCGGCCTGTCCGGAGAGCGCCAGGTGCTCGGCCAGGTGGCGGATCAGCGCCTGCTCGCCATCCAGCTCGGCGGCGTTCTGCTGCAGCAGCTCGCACAGGTGCAGGAGGTTGGTCAGCACCCGCTCGCCATCGCTGCGGGCCATCAGCGCCTGGGGTAGCTGGAAGTCGTGCAGCAGGCGGCGCAGCATCGGCAGCACGCCCTGGCTGCGCCAGATCCCACGGTAACCACGGAACTGCATGACCCGTGCTTCCCAGGCCAGTTCATCCTGGTTCAAGCGCTCCAGTTCCAGCAGCGGCAGGTCAAGGGTCAGCGAAGCCAGGGCCGCCCGTAGCGGCCGCTCCACATCCGGCTCGGCGCAGGCCTTGAGCCACACCAGCAGGTCGCCGGCCTCCTGGGCGGCGAATACCGAATCCTTGTCCGAGAGGTAGACACTGCGCACGCCACGGGCAGCCAGCTCGGTACGGATGGCCTGGGCCTCCTTGCCGTCGCGCACCAGGATGGCGATGTCCGCGGGCAGCAGGCCCGTGCACCCTTGCTGATCGCGAACGAAACCGCTGCGGCCCTGCTGGCCACCGTTGAGCAAGCCGACGATGGCACTGGCACAGGCGGCGGCCTGTTGCTGGCGATACAAAGCACCGGATACCGGTTGTTCCGAGGGCAGCAGCCAGAAATTCAACGCCGGCAGCGGTTGCCCATCGACCTGCAAACGCTCTTGGCGATCCTGGGCCGCCACGGGCAGGAACGGCACCGGGTTGTTGCCATTGCTCTGGCGGAACAGGAATGCACCGCGCCCTTGGGGGCGCTGCTCGGCTTGCAGGAAGACATGGTTGACCGCAGCGACCATGGCCTGGCTGGAGCGGAAGTTGGTGCCCAGGGTGTGCAAGCGGCCATCGGTGGCCTGGCGCGCTCGCAGATAGGTATAGATATCGGCGCCGCGAAAGGCATAGATCGCCTGCTTGGGGTCGCCGATCAGGAACAGCCCGGTCGCCGGGTCGTTGTCCTCGATGCGGTAGATGCTCTCGAAGATCCGGTACTGCACCGGGTCGGTGTCCTGGAATTCGTCGATCAGGGCCACCGGGAATTGCTCGCGAATCAGGCTGGCCAGGCGCCCGCCATCGTCATTCTGCAAGGCGCCATCGAGGCGCAACAGCATGTCGTCGAAGCCCATCTCGGCGCGACGGCGCTTCTCTTCCTCGAACCGCGCCCCGACCCACTGCGCGGCGTGTTGCAGCACCGCCGCATCCGGGCTGGGCAAGGCCTCGAGGCGGGCCTTGAGCCCGGCCATGGCATCGAGGCCGGGGTGGCTGGGAGGCTCGCCCTTCCAGGCTTCGCCCATGCCTTCGGGCGTCAGGCGGCTGAAACCGGTGCCGATATCCAGTTGCTCGAGGCTCTCGTCCTCGGCCCAGGCGCTGATCTTGTCGAACCAGGGCTCGAAATAGCGGGCCTGCATCTTGCGGCCATCGACACTCTTGCTCGCCACGCCTTGCAGGCAGATCTCGCGCAATTCCTCGGCCCATTGGCGCCAGGGAGCCTTGATCTGCACCAGGGCCGCGCGGCGCTCTTGCAGGCTGGCATCGATCAGCTCGCCGGGCGTCTGGTCCTGTGGATCGCGTCGCTCATTGCCGAACAACGCCCGGACCCGGGGCAGCAGTTCGGCCGGCCCCACCCAATGGCTGCGCACCCAGTTCAGCGCCTCACCTTGCAGCGGATAGCAGAACAGCCGCCAGTAGTCGCGCAGGACCTCGCCCAGCAGGTCACTGTGGTCGGTCTCCAGGGTCTGGGTGAACAGGCTGCCGCTGTCAAAAGCGTGCTCACGCAACATGCGTTGGCACCAACTATGGATGGTGGAAACCGCGGCCTCATCCATCCATTGGGCGGCGATATCCAGGCGGTTGGCGCAGGCCGCCCATTGCTCGGCGCAATACTCTTGGCGCAGTTGTTCGATCAGGCCGTCCGGGGCCGGGATCTCGTCGCGGAAGAAGCGGGCGGCCTCGGCCAGGCGGGTGCGGATACGCTCGCGCAATTCCTTGGTGGCGGCATCGGTGAAGGTCACCACCAGGATCTGCGGCGGCAGCAGTTCGCGGCCAAAGCCCGCGGTTGCGCCGCCATGGCCCAGCACCAGGCGCAGGTAGAGTGCGGAAATGGTGAAGGTCTTGCCGGTGCCGGCGCTGGCCTCGATCAGCTGGCTGCCACGCAGGGGAAAAGCCAGGGCCAGGGGAGTCTGTACAGTCATGCGCCGGCCTCCTCGCCGAGGGCCGAGCGCCAGGGTGCATCGAGCAGCGGGCGATAAAGGGTTTCGGCCCAGGCGCTGAAGGTTTCATCGGCAATCAATGCGTTGTAGTCGGCGAACTGCCGGGCCAGGGCTGGGCTTTCACGACGTTCGCCCTGGCTGTTCTGGCCATCGCCATCGTAGGTCTTGCGCGCGGCGGCCGCGGCCTTGTCCGGATCGCCCTGGCCCAGCCAGGCGAAGGCGGTCTTGATCGCCACGGGCAATGGCTGGCGCATGCCCGCCTGCCAGGCGCGCAGCAAGTCCTCGAGGATCTGCTGGGCCACTTGCGGCTCCAAAGGAGCCAGCAACAGGCTGTCATCGCTGGCCACCAGCGCCGTGGTCAGGCGGTAATCGCTGGCACAGGCCAGCAAGTGGTTGATCCACGGCTTGATCAGCCGGTGCCATTTGCGGGTCTTGGTGGAGCCGATGGCGTTGGCGATGGTGGTCACCGCCAGCAAGCCACCGTCGGCCCGCTGGTACAGGGCACTGAGCCAGCCTTCGATCCGTACGCCCTGCACTTCCAGGCTGATGGGCAAGGCGCTGGCCAGGGGCGTTGGCCACAGGGCCAACAGCTGCCGATAGCGTTGCAGCAGGTCGGGCAGCGGCTCCATCAACTCCCGCTGCAGGCACTCGCCAAAACCGGCCATGGGCAGCAGGCCGCTGGCCTGGAGACGCTGGGCCTGGTCCTGCAATGCCTGCTCCGGCTGCTCGACATTGGCCAGCGCGGCTGCAAGCAGGCTGTCGCTGAGGTTGTAGCGTTGCAGCGCATCGAGGACGAAGGGTTCTTCATCGGCCAGGGGGGCCTCCATCGCTTCGAAGAACACCTTGAGCCGCTGGCTGAAGAAATGCCGAACCGGGTGACGCAGGAAATCCTGCAACTGGGCCAGGCTCAGGGGTTCTTCCTGCACGTAAGGCTCCAGGCGCTCGGCCACAGCCTGCTCTTCGCGGTCCTGGTGCAGCACCTGCCACTCCCGGGCATAGCTGAACAGCGGATCGCTGTCGTGGAAATAGCGAGCGCTGAAGGGTTGCAACGGATGCTCCTGGGTCAGTTCTTCCAACAGCGATTGGCCGTTGTCCGCCAGGTGCCAACCACTGGCCAGGTGATCGCGCAATTGGCCGATCAGTACCGACGCGGGGCGCTCGCTGTTGTCGCGGATACTGCGGCCGACCCAGCTGATATAGAGCTGGTCACGGGCCGAAAGCAGGGCCTCGAGCAGCAGGTAGCGATCGTCTTCGCGGCGCGAACGATCGCCCGGACGGTAGTCGCGGCCCATCAGGTCGAAGTCCAGCGGCGGCTGGGCCCGTGGATAGTCGCCATCGTTCATTCCCAAAAGGCACACCAGCTTGAAGGGAATGGCACGCATCGGCATCAGGGTGCAGAAATTCACCGCACCGGCGAGGAAGCGCTGGGACAGGCGCCCCTGGTCGAGGCCCGCCAGCCAGGCTTCGCGGACCACGGTCAACGGCAGCTCATCTTGCAGGCCCACGGCTTCGCAGGTTTCGAGCCAGGTTTCACGCAGGTCTTCCAGTTGGCCCAGCAGGTAGTCGTCATGTTCGGTGCTGGCCAGGAAGAACAGCTCCAGCAGATTGTGCAGGCGTTCGCCCCACTGCCCCGGCGCGGCGGGCTGGCAGAGCTGCTCGTAGGCCAGTTGCAGGGCATCGAGCAGGGCCACCAACGGGCCGATGAGGGCTGCGTCCAGGCCACCGATTTCATCGTAGGGTTCGATTCCGTCGCAGGCCGCGGAACGACCGACGGCATAACCCAGCAGCATCCGCCGCAGACCGAAACGCCAGCTGTTCTGCTCCAGCTCCTGGGGCAGGCCCAATTCGGCCCGTTGTTCGGCATTCATGCCCCAACGGATGCCGGCGCCTTCGATCCAGCGATGCAGGGTGGGCAAGTCGGCTTCGTCGACGCCGAAACGTGCACGCAACGCCGGGACGTCCAGCAGGTCGAGGATTTCGCTGACCGGAAATCGGCTGTCCGGAAGCTTCAACAGGTGTTCCACGGCGATCAGCAGCGGGTCGCGGCCACGCTGGCCCTGGTCGGTGAGAGTAAAGGGGATGAAGCGCCGGTCATCACGCTCCAGCTGGCCGAACACCGCCCGAATATGCGGTGCGTAGCTGTCGATGTCCGGGACCATGACGATCACATCCCGTGGGCGCAGATCGGGGTCGGCGCTGAAGCGGGCCAGCAACTGGTCGTGGAGGATCTCCACCTCGCGCTGGGCGCTATGGGCAATGTGGAAACGGATCGACTGGTCCTGTTGCGGATCGACCCCTGGCCACAGTTCGCGGGTTTCGCCGAGGGGGCGCAGCTCGAGGATGTCGTCCTGCAGTTGCTGGAGCATGCTGGCAGGGCGGCTCTCGCTGAATAGGTCGATCCGTCCATCGCGAAAGGCCGCGCGATAACTGTTGGGATCGTCGTAGCTGTCCAGCAGGTTGATGTAGTCCCGGCCTTGCTTGCCCCAGGCGGCCAGCAAGGGGTGCGCGTGCTGGTGCAGGGTCTCCGGGTCCAGGGCTTGAGGCATGCCGGCCTTGCGCGCCTGGCGTTTGTACTGGTGGCGCAACAGGTCCTTGTCGGCAACGATATCGGCCCAGTGGTGGCGGCAAGGGTTGTGCACGCAGAGCAGCACCTGGCTGAAGCGAGCCAGGCCGGCCAGGGCTTCCAGCACTTGGGCCGGTAATGAGGAGATGCCGAAGACGATCACCCGGGACGGCAAGCCAGAGGGGGCGGTGTGCAGGTGGTTGATGCGTTCGATGAAGCGCTGGTGCACGCCTGCACGGCTCTGGGCCATGCCTTCGGTGCCAACATCCAAGAGCAGCGCTCGCCATAGCTCGGCCTGCCAGCAGTTGGCCGGGGTCAGGGGCTTGGGCTCGCCGCGGACGTTGCGCAGTTGGTGGCGGCCTGCGGCCCAGTCTTCCAGCCAGTCGGCGCGGTACACCTGGTACTGGTCGAACAGGTCGGCCAGGCGCTCGGCCAACTGATAGCGTTTGCGCAAGTCGCTGTCGTGGGTCAGGAAACGTTGCAGGGGCTCGAAATGGGGCTCGTCGATCAGCTCCGGTAGCAGGCGCATCAGTCGCCAGGTCAACGGGGCCTTGTCCAGCAGGGACTTGGGCGGGATCTCGTCGCGTCCCAGTACCTGGCGATACAGCTGCCACATGAAGCTGCCGGGCAATTGCACATCGATGGCAGCAGCGATGCCACAACCGCCGGAGTCATCGTCCTCTGGGTCTTCGGCCAGGGCCAGCTTCAACCACTGGGCAATACCGTTGCTCTGGACCAGGGCGATTTCATTTTCCAGGGGAGCCAGTGGGTAACGCCGCATCCAGCTGACCACCAGGCTGCGCAACTCGTCCAGGCGATTGCCATGAACCACCATGAAACCAGGGTTGATGGACGAGACGTCCGGCATAAGGGCTTCCTTGGAGAATGCAAAAAGCTAGGGCGGAACCTTAGCACTGTCACGGAAGGCTGGCAGCCGAGCCGATCAAAGAGCTGTGGGCCGCTATGGTTTTTCGTCCGCGCAAAGACAAAACCCCAACTGCTTTCGCAATTGGGGTTTCGGAATTTAATCTTGACGATGACCTACTCTCACATGGGGAAACCCCACACTACCATCGGCGA